>DASQNW010000001.1:0-12488 GCA_035644775.1 Chitinophagaceae bacterium
GGGCCGAAATAGATGTAAGGTCCCGCGACCACATCCATGATATTGTCCTTATTAAAATCGGCTGCATCCGCACCCCAGGAATAATACATGTCGCTTATGCGTTGAACCCGGAACCGTGATGAAGTTTCCTCTTTAGGAGTAATTCGCACACTTATATCTTTTAAACCGATTTCCTTGAAGCGCACTTCACCGCTGCCTGCCATATATAGAGCCGGCGGTCCAAACGCGTTCACTTCCGGCGTAGCACCACCCATTTCCCCACCATCATTTACAAAAGCCCTGAGTACGTTTAATTCGAGGAAGACTTCAATTTGATTCCATTCTCCAGTGCGGAATTCTGTATTAGGCTTTTGCGCAGGCAAATCTAAAACGGGTTTTGCAGGAGCTCCATTTCTATTTGTTGCAGGCGCGTTGGCATCGGGCTTTGGCGCCAGGCGATAAAATATGCCTCCTGCCTGTCTTAATTTTTCCCGCTGCACCTCCTTCCCCTGCGCATCCAGACTTATCTTGTACGAGGCTATTTCTTCTTTTTTAATTGATAGTAAAATACCTGTTATTTCCTCGCCAGTTTTTTTAACTCGAAAAAGGATACCTGCTTCGGCACCTACTGTAGTTTTAACTAAGGCACGAAAGCCCATATCTTCATAAGAGCGATCTAATATCATCAATCCGCCAGCACTACCCTTTTTTACCTTGCCTACCACTTCACCTTCTTTGGCAGTCCATTCCGCAGAACCGATTTTTTGCCATCCGGTAAGGCCGGATCCGTTAAAAGTCCAATCAGGAATAAAAGTTAGGTTAGCTTCAAATGTGGCTGTAGCAGGAGTTGATTGGCTCAAAGCACAGAACGTCGCGGTAAACAGGAGAGAAAATAAAAGATATTTCATTACAATTGGTCTCCTAAATCTATTTTGAGATACGTGAGTGGTGAGTGGTCAATTGGCAGATGACAGTTGCCAGTAGTTAATGTCTTCACGTCTCACGTTTCACCACTGACAAAAAGCATTTGTCAGATAGCTTGTAGTTAAGGTTCATGTAAAGCAGGGATAGACGCTATATATTGTTCTTCACATGTTTGATCATCCAATCCGCCACTTTTTCATAATCGATATTCTGAAATTTACCGTTCCATTGTTCAACCAAATAGATCCCTTTAAACCCGCTGCTTTCGGCAAGGCGCACACATTTTTCAAAGTCGTAGGAAATATGTTCAATGTTGTCGTTAAATTCCATCGCTTTGGCAGAGATCACATATGCATATGGTAATATTTTTTGCAAGGATTCAAACATTGTTTCCTTGGGGTAATTACCAAAATCCGGATCGGTATAGATATTTTCCGGCCCTGCTTCCTTATTAATACGGAGGTGAATATCCGGATCTATTTCAATACCAAAATGATTTTCGGTAAGTAAAATCAGTTTTTTACTTCGGGCATACTTGTTGACTTCCTTCATGGACTCAATACTCTTTTCAACAGACCCGTTGCGGTTTCCGGGATTAACGCGTATAGCTTTAGAGCCTAAAAAAGAAACAGCATCAATCCATTCTTTTACATGCTTCAGGCTTTTTAATCGTTCCTCTTCATTGGTAGAGGCCAGGTTGTATGAACCCGGTGTTTTAAAAAAAGAATTGTCTACCTGTACATTGATCAACCTTGAACGGGAAGCTTTCAATTTATTTCTTAAGCTTTTGAGATAAGAAGGCTCCAGCGATTCGAAATGATTACTCCAGAATTCGATATTGCGAATACCGAACCTATCGCGGTAAAACGCGGGCACATCCTGTAGCGTAAGTTCATTCTGGATAGTGGCGATTTCTGCCGGCTTGGTGCTTTTAAACCGGTCCCGGAATGTTACTGTACCCAGACCTATACGGTCCATTTTACCAGGTAAAGCAGGTATAAAGGAGGGCAGTGTGCAAACCGATAAAACTAATCCCGAAGTATTGAAAATAAAGGATCTCCTGTTCATAAGTATAAAGTATAATAGTGAAAATTTTCCCAGCCGCCACCCACGTCTAACTTAAACAACGTTAGATTTAGCTTTACTAAACAAGCTAAAAGTATCAATTTGTACAGATATCCCACCTCGGTAGCACTACTCATTTTCCCGGTTAATGGTCATCTTCAAACCACTTTTTTCAAACGTTAGGTTTTCTTTCGGATAGGCCGGTTTTGAAAACAGAAACTTTCAGCATCAGGGTGCCCTTGAATGAGTAAAATCTTTTTCATGAAATCTGCCGAAATGTTTAGTCTTCTCTCTTTGCTAACAATGCCTTTAACTGACTAAATCCCACACCTCCCCACAATAAAGAAAATGAACTTACAAGGACTGCGGCTTTTTTGTTATTTCGTTTAACGGTGCAGCAACATTTGCATCTTTCTACTTTACCGGCTCATTATTTACCACCTCTAATTGCGATTGGAAGAACTTAGAATACCTTGCCCCTGCGGTAACCTCCATCAACTGTTGCAGCATTCGTTTAAAACCGGTTTGTACCATGCGGTCATTCTTGCCGTAGTCCCATATTGGTAGCACTGCACTTTCATATAGTTCTTCAAATGCAAGCTGCTTTGTAATAATTCTTGTTTTCCCTTCAGCATCTTTTATCACATTTTCAATGGGATGTTGTATGATCTGAGCCAGCAAATCAGCCAGCGCATTAATGCTTAATACAGCAGTTCCCGGGTCATTGATGCCAGGACTTAGCGCCTTTATAGCGACTTCTGTCAGATGGAAATATCCATAGTAGGCATTTTTATCGATTTCCTGACCGTAATAGAAATCAATATCTAAAAGCAGTTTACTTAATAGCTCTTCCTTTATAGAGGTGCTCACTTTAAACAAGGGAACGCCCTTTAGAACATAACTGCCAATCGGAAGTAGGAACTCCAACACAACATCATTATCTACAGCAAACTTCAGAAGCCTTTTTTCGTCAAAGCCCTGATAGTAGCCGCTCTGGTCTGATAAGATTTGTTGACCATCTTCAAGGCTGTTTGAATCAATAGATGCTTGTTTGTCTTTAGTGAGTTTGATTAATGTGTTGGTTGTTCTATTGTGTATCCGCTGTATTAGCTGTTCGTACCGGAATGACTGTGTTATGTGGTGCAGAAAATAGATAAACAAGAAAATATCGATCATCGTCAGCAGTAATAGAAAGTAAACACTTAGCGAGGGCACGTTAATGTCGTTTCCTGTTTCACTGATGTTGGTTGATAAAAAAAGGGAGAAAACAATAGTCCCAATGTAGAAGCCAAGTATGCACTTCTGAACTCTATCTCCAATGATATTATCGAGCATCCGGTTACTCATTTGAGAAGCAGCCTGGCTCATCACAATCATGACCATCGAAAAGCTGAAAACAGTCAGGGATATTATGCCTGCCGCAATTGTGCCTACGATCGTCCTTGCAGTAGCTGCATCTTTAAGTGTAAGCCATTTAAATTGTTTGGTAAGTTTCAACCCTGCGGCCGAACTATCTAGTTCAATGGTGGCAATGGCCAATAATAGAAATCCGATTCCCATTATTGCAGGAATAAAACCAACGCTATGCAGGAATTTGTTGTAAAGCTTTCGTACCCATTTAAAAATACTTTCTGCCATGCTGTTACATTATTTCATAATCATCTTTTTCTGCTTCTCTAATGATCAGTGCTTTACACGTTTTCCAAAAACTAGTGCAGGGAAACCGAATTCCGGGCAGCGAGTTTGCCAATATCTTTTAAGGTGCGCAATGTCAGTAGCCTTACGACTAGTGACGAACAATAGCACCTGAGATACAGTAATAGCACTGCCAAAAAGTAATCTGTTGTTTGGTAAAAAATGCTATCATTAAAAGAATAGATGGTTTACATACCTGTACAAGAACTTTATCAAATCACGGTTAGACTTTATCCGCTGTGTATTAAAGATAATGAGCATCTATCTAAGGGTGCTGCAGAATCCTGCGATAATGGGTCAGTTAAAGCTCGAAACAGCAGTTTGTGTTTGTACGTTGCGGAATAAAGGGGATCTAAAAACTTTCAACTGATGGTGTTTTTTGCTTCTATGGTGCAAACAACAATTACAATGCTGTGGTTTTCGCGTTAGGTAAGTATTATTGGCTATCAATGCAGGATATATCCACCTAGTCATGTAATACATCCCTGCGGTTCACGCTTTCCTAAGTACAGCGGTATTAGCTTCACCTCTTATTCATTTACCCTAAAATAAACTCATGAAATTCAGTTCAATTGTTTTGAGCGCTACTTTGTTAATCACTGCGTGTAATAGCGATGAGGCGGCTAGAACAGCAGGCCTTCAAACCACCGACTCAACGGCCATAGCAGAGAAAGCACAAAAAGCCATACAACCGGTTGCTAAAAAAACTCAACCTACTTCACAAGACGGTGCTGCAAGCAGCAGGTCTGAGGTTATGACAACTGAATCGGCTAACACAGCTGAAGCAAAGCAAGGCTGGAGTAAGACAGCGAAAGGCGCTGTAGTTGGTGCTGTTGTTGGCGCTGGTACAGGTGCTGTTGTAAACAAAAGGAATCGTGCAGTGGGTGCAGTAATTGGGGGTGCCGCCGGTGCAGGTGCAGGTGCAATTATTGGCAACGAATTGGACAAAAAAGATGGCCGTCATTAAGTCATTTACAAACAGAGCCTCAGCGTACCTGCTGGGGCTTTTTTGTATCACCCACGGGCACTCGATTATTGCTTATTGCCCCTTCCGCAGTTTCAGTTGTTAAGACCTACAATTGTATTAAAATTGGCTTCCTGGCCGGCGTTCCTCGTTGGCTTTAATACAACGCCGCCACCACTACCAAATATACATTCCGGGTTACGGGAAAACCCATCACATTTGACTTCATTTGACTGTCGTAATACAGCCGAAAATGTAAATAGCCTATTTTCACTCTATTGAAGAGAGAATAAATCAACATGGCAAAAAAAGTTACCTGGAAAGGTGTTTGGAGCTTGCTTAAAGATGCTTTCAATGGATTTGTAGATGATAAAGTAATTAAACTTAGTGGCGCATTGGCTTATTTCACTGTGTTTTCTATTGGGCCCATGCTGATAGTAATCATCTTTTTTGCAGACATTTTTTATGGCAGGGCAGCAATAGAAGGTACTGTGTTTTCACAGATACAAGACCTCGTGGGCAGCTCTGCTGCGGAGCAAATACAAGAAACGATCAAAAGTGCGTCCCTTAGTGGCAAGGGTGCTGTTACTGGGGTGCTTGGAGTGATTACACTTATAATAGGAGCAACAACCGTCTTTGCCGAGATTCAGGATAGTATCAATACAATTTGGGGCCTGAAGCCGAAGCCTAAGAAAGGATGGCTTAAAATGTTGCTCAATCGTCTTCTCTCTTTTTCAATAGTTGTTAGTCTTGGTTTTTTACTGTTGGTGTCACTCATTATTACTGGTTTGGTAGAGGCTTTGAGCAACCGCCTTTTGCAGATGTTTCCCGATATTGCTCTTTTCGTTATTTATGTTGTGAACTTATTTATCACGTTCGGAGTGGTGACATTACTTTTTGCCATTATTTTTAAAGCCTTACCCGACGCAAAAATCAAGTGGCGAGATGTTATTACCGGCGCTATGGTCACAGCAGTACTTTTTATGATAGGCAAGTTTGCTATTACTTTTTACATTGGTAGCAGCAATGTGAGTTCTGCTTACGGTACGGCAGGTTCGCTGGTTATTATCTTGTTGTGGATCTATTATTCGTCTCTGATTTTATATTTTGGTGCTGAATTTACAAAGGCATATGCTACTACTTACGGTGGCCTGATTCAGCCCAATGACTACGCCGTATGGGTAAAACAAGTTGAAGTTGAGGCTGGAACAGGCTCTCTTAAACAACACGAACAAAAAAAGAAAGAAGAGAATGAAGCAACGGGTGATTCTATTAAAGTGAAGTAACTATTTACCCCATTCAGGGAGCTTCACCTATTTAAACCAAAATTCACAGAAAATAAGGCAAGTCTCAATAGCATAAGCCATTCATATCTTTTTACCATTTAATTTCTATTAGTGGTTTAGGTTCCGCCACCTGGATTTTCAAAAGTTCATTTTTGAAAGAGAAGGTTTTTTTGATGCCGTTTACCCGGACAGAAGTTGGTTTTTTGGAACTATACGCCTCAAACAGGCCTCCTTCATACAACCTCACCGAAACGCTGTTGTTCTTCCATGTCTGGCTCATGATTGTAGCAGGTGCATTGTATTTGTTGATTAAGCCAAAAGCAGCAAAACCGTTGTTCATGGGCAGTACATACACCAGTTCATAACCCAATCTGGATAAGGTTATTTCAAATGAAGTATTTCGATCAGCCACATGGGTGTTGCCGCTAAAGTATTCGTATAGCACAAACCTGTTTCCTTTTATTCCATCTACATCGGCAGCTTTAAAACGCCCCTGCACACTATTCGCATCCGCTGCATTAAACAAACCTAGCAGTCCGGCATCGCCTGCCCTCGAAAATGTTTTTAATGTTTTTGCATCCTGCAGTTGAAAAAGGCAGTCTTCCGTTGGCATTAATGAAGATGACGCACGAATGCTTTTACCATCTTTATATACAATTTTATTTAGGATATTGAAATCTTGCTTTCCTGGTACATCCGTCAAATACACTGGCCCGTTGTTAAGCGTACGTGCAATGGCATGATACACAGCATTCGGGTGGTGCGATTGGAACATGTCAAAGTCCGGATATACCATCTGAGAAAAATAGATTGCATTATAAACCGCTTGTAACACATGGGCGGCGGCATTGCCTTTTTGCAGATCGTATGTTTCACCGGGCTTATAGGGAAAATAATCTTCCACAGCTCTGGCCACGGCAGAAGTTCCGAAGTTGAAATATGCATCGGCAGTCATATCCATGCAATTAATTACCGCCCCGTTGAAATTTTGATCAACGGACTTGTATAGTGAGCGGTGCATCGATTTTGACAGTTCAAAAAGTGGATAGGTATTTACGGCCATTCTTTCGGTCACGAGCTGGTTGTCAACTTTAATAAAATCAAAACCTTCTTTCTTGAAGTAGCGGTGCCAGGTGTTGTAAAAAGAGTAAAGTGAATCGCTGTTGGGGCGGATGAACGAATAGGTTTTTAAAGCAGCTGTTTCAACGTCCGGTCGTTCTTTTTGCGTCCAGGAAAACATCTCGCTTTTATAATGTCTGCCCAATTCAGACTCCGGATCAATGCCATTCCAATAACCATTGAACGCATGCCAAATGCCGGCATATTTTACTCCATACTCTTTTTTCAATCGCTGTATCACAGGTCTAAATCCGTTTGGAAACTTTTCAGAATTAGGCTGCAGTGATGTCAATTGATTGTTCTTCTGTTGAAACCAGCCATCATCTATGAGGAGCCAGCCAAGCGGGAACTTATGATCCGTAAAGGTTTTTACGCCTGCAATAATATGTTCTTCATTCAGATCTTTGCCATTATTGGAAGCATTCCAGGTGCACCAACCGATATGCTGCAATGGTTGCGGCATTGTTTTTTTTCGTTGCTGATTTTCGTCAGCGCCCATTTCATGCAACGCTACGCGATAAATGCGGTCAAACAATTCAAAGGGGGAAGTTCCAAATGCTACCGCCATTCCTGGTACAGTGGCAATATTGTTGTTTGACGCATAGCTGACGGCTTTACTACCCCAAAGGTTAATTTGGCTGCCTAACGTGGTTCTGAAACCCTTTCCACTTACCGGAACGGCAGCACCGTAAGTGCCGTCTTGGTATTGCCAGTAAAAAAACTGCACATCCCAATCCGACATTTTCGTTGCATCTGAAAGGCGCACGGGCTTGGTCCAGCTATTCCAGGGCTTGTACCGCCAAAGCGTGATTCCGTGCTTCAGATCAGGAATATTTTGGAAAAAAACACCTCCGAATTCCTCGCCTTTTATAGTATCGCCTTTTGTTTCAAGGGAAAATATAGCAACGTCGTCCCGTACTGTCGTACGAACAGGATAAGTTGACGGCTTATCTTGTATCAAACCGATACCCCCGATTAGTCTTTGTTTGTTATTCCAGGTTATTGACCATTTATTATTCAACTGCTTCAGAACGACTTTTTGTGCAAGCAGCTGGCCTGATAACAACAGCAAAACAAAAATTGTATAGCCCTTTTTCAACGAATACATCATTTATCATTGGTTGTTACCAAATATAGCAAGCATCATATCACTTCTTGTCTTCCAAGTCAAACAATCTATATGTGCAGAGTGAGCAAGCCGTCCGATCAATACGAATCACAATAAACCATCTAACGTATAGGTGCAATTGTGTTTCCACCCAGCAATCTTGCATTAGAGATCACACATACTGAAAAGGTAATCATCAAAACATAAGTTCTCGTGTTGATGCTCCCACGAACATTCCTTCTGGCAGGAATAGCGCTATAAAGCGACTAAGAACATAGACTACTGCTTCCGCCCACAGCAGATGAAAGAAGACAGATTGCAAGTAACCTGTAGTGCGGAATTCATGGCTTTCCCGAATAACGAGCAATCCTTTTCATGTTAAATAATTCCTTGTATAGCAATTAAGTTGCCCTTAACTTCAACCTCTTATCTCCTTAACCCGTGGGTCAATTCATATGAATGAAATCATAGAATTTTTTAGAGGTCTCTTTGATTATCATCAATGGCCTCCAAGATGGCAGTGCGGCTATTGGTCCAATTTCCACGGTTTCCTATACATCATAAGCGAGCTGATGGTGTGGGTGGCTTACTTTCTCATACCGCTGATTATTGTAAACTATTTTTACAAGAAAAGGACGTCCATACGCTTTCAAAGAGTATACATCCTGTTTGCCTCTTTTATACTTCTTTGCGGCTCCACCCATTTCATCGATGCGCTAATGTTCTGGATTCCCATGTACCGATTCAATGCAGTGGTACGGCTTGCCACAGGCGTAGTGAGTCTTTTTACAGTTTACCACCTGATGAGGGTGCTGCCTGATCTTTTTAAGCAAAGAACTAACCTTGAGTTAGAATATGAAATTGCCCGAAGAGAAGAGGCGGAAAGACGGCTTCAGGAAGCGAACAGCGGTTTGGAAGCATTTGCTTATGCTGCCTCCCATGATCTACGGGAACCTCTCAGAAAGATTACCACCTTCACAAATCTCCTCCACGAAAAGAACGTAAGTGTGTTAGATGAGAATAGCAAGAGATACGCTGACAAGATTGTTTCATCCACCAGAAGAATGCAAAATCTTATTGATGATGTCTTGTGCCTCTCCACAATCGCTGAAGACGTAGAGTTTGATACTGTCGACACAAACGCCGTTATCCAGAAATCGCTTGAGGACCTTGACTTGAGGATTCGGGAAACAGGTGCAACGATCAGAATAGAAAACCTTCCAATGGTGTGGGGCTATGAAGCATACCTGGTTCAACTTTTTACAAATCTTCTTAGCAATGCCATTAAGTTTTCCCAAAGAAAGCCTGTAGTACTTATTACCGGCGAGCAAATTGGCAACATGGTGGTAATAAAATTGAAGGATAATGGCATAGGCATGAACAAGGAAAATCACGAACGGATCTTCAGTCCTTTTCAAAGGCTGCATGGACGATCTGAGTATGAAGGAACCGGTATTGGCCTTGCCATTGTGAAAAAAGTAGTTGATGTTCACCGTGGAAAGATTGCTGTGGAAAGCAGTTTGGGTGAAGGAACAACGTTTATCATCGAACTTCCTGCTGAAAATACTGACCAGGTGAGTTGAATGGAAGGTGGTTGTGACATTAATTCTTAAACAGCAGGTCAGGTATTTGAAGATGTTGTAATTCTCTCGCAGCTTAGATAGCGCTCATCAACGTTGTGGCAAGTTTTTGGACAGTTAGAATGCATGGTAAAAATTTCAAAAAGGCTGGAGGAAATAGTAACTGCATTGCCTCTCAAAGAAGGAGTACGAATCCTTGAATTGGCTGCGGTACTGGCGTTGTAGCTCGTGAGATTGCTAAACGATTAAACGATGTGTATTTGCTCGGTATAGATCGTTCTGCGAAGGCTATCAAACAATGTGTGTATAGCAGTCCTGGAGAAATTTCATCAGGCAAGCTTCAATTCCAGAAAGTCGCGGTTGAAGATTTTCAAACAGTGGCGACAAGTTGTTTGATTTCGCATTTGCAATTCGAGTTGGAGCACTCGACGGACGATACCCGGAAGTTGAAGAAAAGGCACTCTCAAATATTGCCAAAGCATTGGCGAAAAAGGGAAAGCTTTTCATTGATGGAGGCAGTCCGCTACAGGAAATCGATACAAGAAAATATAAACAAGCTTCGGGCTAACATTGCTGCCCATGTACAACTCTGCTCTCCTTCAAGACTCGCCGCCTCCTTTTGCTTGCGGAGCAGACTCGGCTAAACACTGCTCATATTTATAGTCCTTGTCAAAACTGATCTGAGGAGTTTTGCTTCATTTATACTCCAAAACTTTTTGTTTTCTGTAGTTGAATAAACGACTAAACCTTGTAATCTACTTGGAAACTGCTTCGTAAAAAGGGCAGTTGCAGCTAAGAGATTAATTCATGCAAGTTCTAACGTAGAAGTTTTGATACTGATGAAGAATTGGATAGCTTCATTATCTGAATCCAAAACTTATGAGAGGCCAATTAGTTCTGCTTTGTTCAGTATTTCTTTTTATTGGATGCAAGAAAAACAATCAAGAGAAAACAAACACTTCTTCAATTTATTATCCACCATCGAACTCTGCAATCTGGGAAACTGTTTCGCCTTCATCCTTGGGCTGGAATGAAGCAGAACTGGCGGATTTGGACAATTTTCTGGAT
The DNA here is from genome assembly GCA_035644775.1 of Chitinophagaceae bacterium. Taxonomy (GTDB): domain Bacteria; phylum Bacteroidota; class Bacteroidia; order Chitinophagales; family Chitinophagaceae; genus Flavisolibacter. Next base: position 10,789 of record DASQNW010000001.1, read on the forward strand.
CTAAAAAAAACAAAAGCTTTCATCATTTTAAAAGACGGACGAATCGCGAGAGAGCGATACTTCGGCACATTCACAGCCGACAGCACGTGGTACTGGGCTTCCGCGGGTAAAACATTAACAGCGTTTCTCGTTGGAATTGCGCAGCAACAGGGAAAGCTCGATATCAGCGACAAAACGTCCAAATACCTCGGCACCGGTTGGACATCGCTTCCGCTGATAAAGGAGAATCTCATCACTATACGGCACCAACTAACAATGACAACGGGGCTTGATGATTATGTGCCCGACAATGATTGTACACAGGCATCCTGCCTGATGTACAAAGCGGATGCAGGCACACGATGGTCTTATCACAATGCACCCTACACTTTGCTTGAGAAAGTAGTAGAGCAAGCTACCAGCACCACGTATAACATGTTCTTTCAGCAGTCGCTAAGAGACAAAATTGGGATGAATGGAATGTGGATTAAAAATGGGTTTAATAATGTTTATTTCAGCACCCCTCGCAGCATGGCTCGTTTTGGATTGCTCTTGCTCAGTAAAGGAAAGTGGAAAGAAAACATTGTCTTGTCTGACACCAATTATTTAAGAGCGCAACTTAACTCCTCACAGGATTTAAACCCATCGTATGGTTATTTAACCTGGCTAAATGGGAAAACTAATTATAAGTTACCCCAAACGCAGATGACCTTCAATGGTGCACTTATACCCAATGCACCGGCAGATACATATGCAGCTTTGGGCAAAAACGACCAAAAGCTATACGTCGTACCTTCTCTAAATCTGGTTGTAATCCGCATGGGTGAAAGTGCCGGCAATGTGCACCTGGCGTCATCCAGTTTTGATAATGAGCTTTGGGGAAAGCTACGGCAGGTTTTAAAGCTTTGAGCAGATGCTTAGCTATTGAATTGCTAAATTGGCTTGTATGTAAGCCATAACATAGATGATTGCACAGGCACAAGTTTTCTCACAAGTGTTGAGGTATCTTATTTTACAAGCCATGCCTCCGATGCATTTATTGTGCAACTTCAATAGAATAAAAAACGTTTCAGTTTGCTGCGCCAAGAGTCAATTTTGGTCGCTGATAATCATTTATATCACCAAATTGACCCGGCATACTTTGCTTTGTAAAAACAGAAATCAGGTCAGGTAGTTATCTTTACTCTTCTGCCTGTTGGCTGCGGCCCTCCAATTCAGACTTTTACACCATGCGTAAATCAAGAACGATAATAAAAACGATGTGCTTTCTGGTTCTTACCGGATTTTATTTTATAGCCGGAGCACAGACCATTACTCGACTGGATAAGAGCAAAATCTCTTTTGCTTCTTTAGATAAAAAGATCCAAGCCTTATTGGTCGCCGGTCAGGTACATGGATTAGCGATTACTATTTTCAACAATCATGAACCTGTTTATAAGAAAACATTTGGGTACAAAAACATAGAAACTAAGGAACGCATCAAAACAACTACAAACTTTTATGGCGCTTCATTAAGCAAGGCTGTTTTTGCAACTCTTGTAATGAAATTGGCAGAGGAAGGAATCATTGATTTAGATAAACCCTTGCAGGACTATTTGCCTAAGCCTATTTACGAATATACACCTGTCACCAGATGGCATGACAACTACAGCAATTTGGAAAAAGATACACTATATAAAATGATCACTGCAAGAATGTGCCTGGCACATACTACAGGCTTT
>DASQNW010000002.1:0-1557 GCA_035644775.1 Chitinophagaceae bacterium
TAACAACACAAGAGTAGCTGCAGAGGCTACTCTTTCTTTCCAATTCTAACATTAAAAGCTTAGTTATGAAACAGATCCTTTTCGCAATAATGATGTCGGTGACGCTGTGGGCCTGCAATGAGGCCTCAACAACTTCAAGCAACGACTCCGCTTCATCTGAAGATCAAGCAGTGACCGCAGGGCAATCAGCAGTTCAGGACGATGAATCGCAAAAAGATGTAGTAAAAGTAGCTGCTGGTTCAAAGGACCATACCACTCTCGTAAAAGCGGTGAAGAAAGCAGAACTCGTTGATGCTTTGTCCAACGCAGGTCCGTTCACTGTGTTTGCTCCCACCAATGCTGCTTTCGATAAAGTGCCAAAAGAAACACTAAACTCCCTCATGAAAACGGAGAACAAAGAACAGCTGCAGGACATTTTGCAGTACCACGTGTTTGTAGGAATTCTTCGCCCTGAAATGCTACAGGACGGGCAGACATACAACCAGGTAAATGGCGGCAATATCACCATCAGCAATAAAGACGGGAAAATAGTGGTGAATAATTCAGCAAATGTTATTGCTTCCATTCCTGCGTCAAACGGCATTATCCACGTGGTCGACGGAGTTCTGTTACCACCGGGTAAATAACCTGTTCAACGCTGCTATTGATGGCACAAAGAAAATTTAGTTTGAATCAAAGGTTATGAAAAAGATGAGCAATAAGTCGAGAGTTATTATTTGCCTTGGAGCACTCTGCCTGATGGTTGCGTATTTCGTGCCTGTCTGGTCTATTTACCTGGTAGCACCGCAATATCCTGAAGGATTGTCCATGCAAATCTGGTTGGATAAAATAACAGGCCAGGTTGACATCATCAATGGCTTGAACCACTACATCGGCATGAAACACATAAATGCAGACATGTTCCCGGAATTCGGGTACCTGGTGTATATACTTGGTTTCTTTATTTTGTTTGCTCTTGTAACAGCAATTACCGGCAGCCGTCGATTACTGTTTGCTTACCTGGTGATGTCAGTAGTCGGCGGCATTGCTGCCCTTGTTGATTTCTACAAATGGGGATACGACTATGGTCATAATCTTGACCCCACAGCCGCCATTCAAGTGCCAGGGCTATCTTATCAACCACCCGTGATAGGGCATAAGCAACTACTAAATTTTGATGCATATTCTTACCCCGATGTTGGAGGATGGATCATCGTAGCTGTGACAGGCGTATACTTCATTATCTGGTTTATAGAAAGCAGAAGAAAATCAAAGCAAATGATGCGTTCTACAAAGGCTACTGTGGCTACTGCTGCCGTGGCACTACTGCTCGTAAGCTGCAATCCCACTGCAGAAAAGATTACACTTGGAAAAGATCTCTGTTCTGAATGTAAGATGACGATTATGGATCCGAAGTTTGGTGGCGAGATCGTTACCAAAAAAGGAAAAATCTTCAAATTCGACGACACGCATTGTGTGGCAAACTTTTTAAAGCGCCGGGGAGTAGCACTTGACAACATTCATCAAACACTGTTTGTGCATTACCAGAACGCAGCTTTCGTTGACGTGCAATCGACA
>DASQNW010000003.1:0-4344 GCA_035644775.1 Chitinophagaceae bacterium
TCGAGCTTGGAAATATTCCCTGGTTTGAACACCTGGCCATACATGAATACCGCCACGTGCAACAGTTCAACAACTTTAACCGAGGCCTAACCAGGGCATTCAATGTAGTCCTGGGTCAGGAAGGCAGAGCATTAGCCAATGCTGCTGCAATTCCCAACTGGTTTTTTGAAGGAGATGCCGTCCACTCAGAAACAGCGCTAACACCGCAAGGCCGCGGCCGACTTCCATACTTTCTGAGTAATTACAACAGCCTTTGGCAGGCAAGTAGAAACTACCGTTTGTCAAAGCTGCTGAATGGATCATTGAAAGACTTTGTGCCCACGCATTATCATTTGGGCTACCTGGTAGTAAACTACGGTTATGAACAGTATGGACCTGAATTCTGGAAAAAAGTTACCGCCGATGCTGCAGCATTCAAAGGCATGTTCTACCCTTTCCGAAAAGCAATCAAGAATCATTCGAGTAAGCCATACCGGCAGTTTATGAATGAGGCACTGAGTTGGTATTCAAAAAAAATAAGCGGCGAAAACAAAGTTGAAGCAAAGGCAAGGCCAGTCACTAATTTTTATTTCCCACAATCCATTGGCGAGGATAGCTTGCTGTATGTGAAAGACAGCTATCGCAAGCTTCCGGCTTTCTACTTAAGAGACAAGGGTGTTGAAAAGAAGATAAAGCTGCGAAATATTAGCTCAGAAGATTGGATCTCTTACAGGAACGGCACCATAGCTTACACAACATTTAATACAAATGCCCGCTGGTCGTTGATCGATTACAGCAACATCACCTTACTGGATATAAAAACAGGAAGGGAAACACAGCTGACAAGACAGAGTAAATATTTTACACCGGACATTTCTCCTTCAGGCAAAAACATAATTGCTGTCAGCGTGAATGATTCGGCGGAGACAGAACTGCACCTTTTGAATGTGCCTGACGGGAATGTGGTGAAACGCATTCCCTCAAATGGAAAGTTTTTTGTGCATCCAAGATTTATTGACGAAGAACACATTGTTATCGGCATTCGGGACAGAGATGCTTCCATAGCTCTGTATGAAATGAACTTGTCGAATGAAAAGCTGGTGCAACTTACTCCTGCAACTTTCAACGTGCTTGGATACCCTTCTGTGAAAAACGATAGCATGTTCTTTACGGCGGCCTATGATGGGAATGACGATGTTTATGTGATGAGTTTACGTGATAAAAAGTTGAATCAGCTGACTTCCGGTGCTACAGGATCATATTATGCGACTTCTACTGGTGACAGCCTTATTTGGTCTCAGTTCACTGCAGATGGCATGCGGCTTAGAAGCGCAGCGACCAAAAACCTGGTGTGGAAGGGACAAATGCCATTGCCGGTGAAGCAACCTTCCCCCGTTTATCCGGTCGCGCAGGTTAGCAGCAACATTCTCGCTACTCCTGCAAGAACTTTTCCCATAACGAAGTACAGAAAAGGCACTGGACTTTTCAACTTCCACAGCTGGCGGCCTTATTATGAAGACCCGGAATTCACATTCAGTCTCTATGGCAACAACGTACTTAATACGTTTTCTTCACGATTGTTTTATCGTTATAACCAAAATGAACAATCGCACGGCGTCGGGTTCAATGCAGATTATGCAGCCTTATTTCCCGTACTTACAACGGGCGTTGAATATACCTTTAACCGCCACGTCTCGATCAACACACCGCTGGGTACACAAGCAGGTTTGCTCAACGGTTATGAAGTCAGAGCAGGGTATTATATTCCGCTAAACTTTACGGGAGGCAACACCTTAAAGTACCTGAATTTCGGCAGCAGTTACAATTTCACCCAGCAGATGCCGGTAGGTAGCACAAAAGAAATCCTTCAATCGTTCCGTTCAATTTATCTGCATCATTTCATCAGCTGGACACAACAATTGCCGAGAGCCAGGCAACAGATCATTCCAAAGTTCGGCTACAGCTTTTCGGGTAATTACAGACACAGGCTGGACGAAACAGGCTCACAAACGCTGGGTAATGCGCAGATCTTTTTACCTTCTTTTCGAAATCATGGAATTGTGGTGTCGGGCTCATACCAGTCAGTGGATACCAATAACCTGATCTTCAGCAACCGTTTCAACAATTCGCGTGGCTACACCGATTTCTACTTTCCAAAGATGTGGCGTGCATCAGCTAATTATCATCTTCCGCTGGTGTATCCCGACTGGGGCGTTGGCGGCATCATGTATATCATGCGGCTAAGAGCCAATTTTTTCTATGACCTAACAAGAGCGAACAGAAGTGCGCCATCGGAGACATTCGACTTTCGAAGCACCGGCGCTGAGCTTTTCTTTGAAACAAAATGGTGGAACCAACTACCGGTAACCTTCGGGGTGCGATATAGTCATTTGCTTGATGCAGAACGGTTTGGTTTTAGAAAACATGTTTTCGAATTCGTAATCCCAATGGATCTCATTCCCAACCAATGAGGCGTGGCTCTAACACAAACGCTGGAGCCTAAAACCTAATTCCTTACTTTTGCGCCAATTTAATTGTATGAGTGTTCTTGTCAACAAAAACTCTAAAGTTCTGGTGCAAGGTTTTACCGGAACAGAAGGTACATTTCACGCTTCGCAGATGATAGAATACGGAACCAATGTTGTTGGTGGTGTTACCCCGGGCAAAGGTGGTGGCAATCATCTCGACAGGCGAATCTTCAATACAGTTGCAGAATGTGTAGCAGAAACCGGTGCTGACGTCTCGATAATTTTCGTACCGCCTGCTTTTGCTGCAGATGCCATCATGGAAGCCGCAGATGCTGGTGTAGCACTGGTGGTATGTATCACAGAAGGAATACCGGTGCAGGATATGGTGAAGGTGAAGAATTTTTTATTGGGCAAGAACACCCGGTTGATTGGTCCCAACTGCCCTGGCGTGATCACAGCAGATGAATGTAAAGTAGGTATCATGCCTGGTTTTGTTTTCAAAAAAGGACGCATTGGTATTGTGTCGAAGTCAGGCACCCTCACCTATGAGGCAGCAGACCAGGTGGCTAAGGCAGGTCTGGGAATTTCGACTGCAATAGGAATTGGTGGTGATCCAATCATCGGTACTCCCACCAAGGAAGCAGTAGAACTGTTCATGAACGATAGTGAAACAGAAGCAGTGGTGATGATCGGCGAGATTGGTGGTGGAATGGAAGCAGAAGCAGCACGCTGGATAAGAGAAACAGGTAACAAAAAGCCGGTGGTTGGGTTTATTGCAGGGCAAACCGCACCTCCAGGTAGAAGAATGGGTCACGCCGGAGCCATTGTAGGTGGCGCTGAGGATACTGCTGCCGCCAAGATGAAGATTATGGAGGAATGCGGAATTCATGTGGTGCAAAGCCCTGCCGATATAGGAAAGACTATGGCAGAAGTTTTAAGAAGCAGAAGATAATTTTGTAGAGATATTTCGATCATTCAACCCTGGATTGTCCAGGGTTTTTTTGTACTAACCTTTATCATTTCCTTCATCTCGTACTGTTTGATAGAAGAGCAGTGCTAAATATTTACAACATGGAAGTTGATGTGCTGATTATAGGGCAGGGCATCTGCGGAACCATGCTTTCGTGGTTCTTACAAGAGGAGGGAAAAAGCTTTCACGTTATAGACGATAATAAGCAGGCTGCACCTTCAAAAGTAGCAGCAGGCATCATTAACCCGGTCACTGGCAGAAGATTTGTTTATAGCTGGATGATCGATGAATTACTGCCGTTTGCTCTAAACACATACGGAAGCATTGGTACATTTTTGAGAGAGAGAATTGTTGAGAAAAAAGACATCATTGACATCTTCCCATCTGCACAAATGAGGGATGCCTTTGTGACAAAGATGACTGAAAACGACACCTACCTGCACACATATCCCAATCAAAATCAGTTTAACCAATATTTTCAGCTAGAGTTTGGCTGTGGCAAAATCAGTCCCGCCTGCATCGTGGACCTGTCCACATTGTTACTCCGCTGGAGAACGCACCTGATGTCGCAGAGAAGTATTTCGGAAACCAATTTCGACGTTGAACGATTGGAAGTAGAAGGAGATAGCGTAGTGTATGACACCATAACAGCCAACAAGATCGTTTTTTGCGATGGCATAGCATCGATGAATTACCAGTGGTTTAAATCGCTTCCGTTTTCTCCCAGCAAAGGTGAGGCTCTCATCATACAGGCGGAAGAACTGACAAACGAGCATGTATTCAAAAAAGGAATGATGTTGGCACCTTTGTTTCAACCGCACCTGTACTGGGTTGGCTCGTCGTATCAATGGGAATATGAACACGAACACCCATCGCAGCAGTTTCTTCAACAAACAAAAGCTGTTTTGGACAGCTGGTTAAAAGTTC
>DASQNW010000004.1:0-1879 GCA_035644775.1 Chitinophagaceae bacterium
ATAGAGATTTTTCGGGTCTTTTTCCAGATGTTCCGGCGTGGCAATAGAGCTCTGCCGGTAGGTTCCCGATAGCACTATTGTTTTAAGAATCTTCTTCATGCTCCAGTTATGGTCGTCCATAAAGGTAACGGCCAGCCAGTCCAGCAATTCGGGATGGGTTGGCTTGTTCCCCTGGGAGCCGAAATCTTCCAGTGTTTCCACAATACCATAACCAAAAAGTTGTTCCCAAAATCGGTTCACAGCTACACGGGCTGTTAATGGATTTTCCTTCGATACCAGCCACTGGGCCATGCCCAGCCTGTTCTTAGGAGCACCCTGGGGCATAGGATTAAGGGCTTTGGGCACTGCCGCTTCTACCTTCTCCCCCTTATCGATCCAGCTCCCACGGTTAAATACATGCGTGATTCTTTTTTTATCCGCAGGCAATTCCTTCATAACAACTGTACCTGAAGGATTTAGGTATTGGGCAAGTTCTTTTCTTAAACTGTCTAAGATTAGTTCCCTTCTCCCTTTATTTCCGCTTGTTAAAAACTTTATGCTGTATAGTCGACCGTCTGTCGGTTTAGGCTCGTCAGTTTTAAATATAAGATAAATATCTTTTTTGCCTCGTACCGACTTTATATCCGCCGATGCTTGATTTTCAAAACCCGAGGTTAAATCTAATTTGATGGAAGCAAGTATAGGACCTTGGGCACTTTCAGTTCTAATATCGAATGACCCTCCTTTATCAGAAATATAATCCAAACTGATTTTATTAATATTTGTTAAATCCAGGTTTGAAAATTTTATGTAGGACCCCGTTTCAAGAAATCTTACTGTGGGATGATTATATAAAACTTTATGAAGTTCATCAAAATCATATGGAGAAAAGCGAGGAAATAAGTACTTTCTGCGGAGAGTCTTGAGGTCAGTGCTGTCTTTGGATTTATCACCCATTATCCTTTTCATGTTAGCAATAATCCCCTTTGATTTCTCTAAATCATAATCAGATTTAGAAAGGTAAACAGGAGAGTCTTCAGGCAAATCCTCATCACTGGTATTGTTTAAAAAAGCCATGAAACTAAAATACTCCTTATGCCGTATTGGATCATAAGGATGGCTATGACATTGGACGCATCCAATAGTAATACCCTGCCAAACATCAAAGGTTGTATTAATGCGATCTATGACTGCCGCCGTTCTGAACTCTTCGTTATCCGTGCCACCTTCATCATTGTTCATGGTGTTTCTGTGAAAGGCAGTAGCAATGATTTGTTCCTCATTAGGGTTTGGCAGTAAATCTCCGGCTAATTGTTCTATAGTAAATTTATCGTAAGGTTTATCTTCATTGAAAGCCTTAATCACATAGTCGCGGTAACGCCAAATATTTCGGTGAACATCTTTTTCATAACCTTTAGAATCCGCATAGCGGGCCATATCCAGCCACATGGCTGTCCATCTTTCCCCGTAGGCGGGTAAGGCAAGCAGACGATCTACCACTTTTTCATAAGCATCTGGAGAGCGGTCTTTTACAAAATCATTTACTTCTTTTTCTGTAGGCGGAAGTCCTGTAAGATCAAGACTAACTCTACGGATTAGTGTTGCCTTATCTGCCTCAGGCGAATGTTTTAATCCTTTTTCTTCCAGTTTCTGGAGTACGAACCTATCCACGTCATTCTTAACAAAGGCGTTTTCTTCTGTATCAGGAGGGGTTGCTTTTTTAGGTTTAATGAAAGACCAATGATCTGCCCATTCCGCACCTTGCTCGATCCATCTCTCAAGAATTGCAATCTCCTGTTCTGTTAGAGGATCTTTCTCCAAGGGCATTCGTTGTTCAGGGTCAGTGGATCGCAACCTGTGGATGAATTCACTTTTGTTTGGATGGCCTGGAATAATGGCT
>DASQNW010000005.1:0-3182 GCA_035644775.1 Chitinophagaceae bacterium
TGTATTGCAATCACCACCTTCCTGGCCATAGTTGAAGATGAAGCGATCAGCGCTTATACCTTCACGCTCAACAAAGTAATTGATTACAGCATTCACTCTATCCCAGCTTCTTTGCTGTTGTGATTTGTTAGACGCACAATACCCGATTACTACCACACGGCACTCAGGATTTTGTCGAATGCGGGCAGCGACGCTTGCAAGTAAAGTTCTTGCATCGTTGTTCAGTGCAATACCGTTTCCAGAGAATGTAACGCTTGGCAAAGTACCCAAATTATTTACACATGCATCAGCACCTCCGGTGCCACAACCTTCTGGACAAGGGCATTTACCTACACCATCTGCATCTACAGGCTGGCAATAAGTTGGAGTTACTAGTTCTTTATCACGACAGTCTGGAACCCCGTCACCGTCTGTATCGCGGCTTACACCATGAGTATCAACAGGGCAACCTTGAGGAGTTTGCTCCTGATCGAACTGGTCAGTAACGCCATCTCCATCAGCATCAGGCAAAACTGGTTTTGGCAAACGCATTAAGCGAGGATTTCTGATTTCGCTGTAAGCATAATCCAACGGATTCAGCCAGTACAGTGGCTCAGTAGATTTAGCACCTAAGTTGAAGTTTAGACCTACAGAAAGGTAGTTGTAAATATCATGATCAGATGTTAGGTCTCCCTGCTCTGACCAGCGCTGACCGTCCAATAGATCGTCTTTTATGATAGTTACCCGATCTTCAATAGCAAGGTTGATTCTGTTGCTTAGCTTGAAGGCAACTCCTGCACCTACGTGGCCTACTGGTTTGAAAGTGTTCCCAAAAAGTTTTGGACGACGCTCACCATGATTTTCAGCATCAGATTCATAGGAGTCATCCATCATATCTTTCAACGCATCTTTCACTTCTTTCCTTTCCTTCCAAATACCACCACCTGTTATGGAGTTGAAATTGTAACGCTGTCCATTGTCTCCCAAAGCATTTACCTTGGCATCGTACACGCTTCCACCTACACCTACCAGTGCATATACATTCATGCCTGTTTTTGCTTTGTGGAAACGAATATTATTTAAAGTGAAGATCCCTTCTAAAGAAAGATCCTGTACAGTAGTCTTATAATTATAGTAAACTGTATTTCCGCCATATCCAGCTCTGGCCCATGGGTTAATATTGCCTGGAACAGTATACCCTGTTGCTGAAGGAAGCCAGCTTAACCCTTTACCTATCCCGTACATATATTCCAACCGCAACGAGAACACATAGCCTAAAGCCTTCCTTATGTGCAAACCAAAGCCTGGAGAAAGTTGTGAAGGAACATCACCACTGATGTTGAATAAACCACCTTTTACACCCAACTCCCATTGATTTCTTGGTTTAGCGGGAAAGTTGTAGGTCCCGTTCATGAACTCAGTGTGCTGAGGCATTCGTCTTGAAGGAACAATAGATGAGTCTGCTGGATCATAGCCACCGGTCGGCCCAGTTGTAGTAGTTGTCTGGGAGAAACCGTACGATGCCAACAGGCACAGGATACCTGTCAGAAAAGAGTACTTTTTGCTTGCCATAACTTTTAATTAAATTTTGAAAACAATGTCCTAATCATCGGCAAAAATATGACTTGGCATACAATTACCAAACTTTTAAAAATTTTTACTGCTTGGTTCTGTACCGTTTATCTATTTGCCAGATCGAAGTCTGCAATTCTTGTACCATCCACCGAAATATCTTTTGGCGTTTGTACCTTTCCGCGAATTTACGAATGCAGCTTCCCGTTAATTTGATAGAGAACGAATTGAAGATCTTTGAAGACAAGTTCAAAGACGCCGTAAACAGTAACGTTCCGCTGCTGAACCGGGTAATGCAATATGTAGTTAAACGAAAAGGTAAACAACTCAGGCCCATGTTTGTTTTCCTGTCAGCCAAACTGTGTGGACAGGTAAACGAAACTACTTATCGAACAGCATCCCTCGTGGAGCTTTTGCACACCGCTACCCTTGTACATGATGATGTAGTGGATGATTCACTCGAACGTAGAGGTTTTTTCTCAGTTTACGCCCTATGGAAGAATAAGGTATCTGTATTGGTTGGCGACTATTTGCTTGCAAAAGGCTTGCTATTGTCGTTGGATAATAACGATTTCAGGATCCTACAGATATTATCAGATGCGGTTCGACAAATGAGTGAAGGCGAGCTGTTGCAAATGGAAAAGTCAAGGTCGCTGAACGTTAGCGAAACTGTGTATTTTGAAATAATCAAAAGTAAAACTGCATCCCTCCTCGCCTCAGCCTGCGCCGCCGGCATTTGGTCTACAACACAGGATGAAGAACTTTGTGGCAGGATGCGGCAATTCGGTGAAAAAATTGGTATCGCCTTCCAAATAAAGGACGATCTATTTGACTACACCTATCAGAACGTAGGTAAGCCCACCGGAAATGATATCAAGGAGAAGAAATTGACGCTCCCGCTAATCTACACGCTAAATAATGTTGATAAAAAAAGCCGGCGCCAAATCGTGTACATCATCAAAAACCAGAATACTCAAAAAGAAAAGGTTGAGCAGGTGATAGAACAAGTAAAGGAAGCCGGTGGAATAGAGTATACGATTACCAAGATGAACGAGTACAAAGCCCAGGCGCTGGAAATCCTGCATTCTTTTCCTAAAACTGAAATACGCAACGGGTTCGAAGATTTAGTAAATTTCATTACCGACCGCAAATACTGAGTGATGAAAAAGCGCTGGCGATTGAAGGATGTGCACCTGCAAAAAGCAAGCGATCTTGGGCAGGCACTGAAGATCCACCCGCGCCTTTGTGAAATATTGGTGCAGAGAGGCATTGAAACATTCGATCAGGCAAAAGCGTTTTTTCGTCCACAGCTGCAACACCTGCACAGCCCCTGGCTGATGAAAGACATGAAAAAAGCAGTAGGTCGTGTTGCGCAAGCTTTTGATGGTAGTGAAAAAATTCTGGTGTTTGGCGATTACGATGTAGACGGCACAACCGCAGTGGCATGCATGTATCACTTCTTAAAACAATTGCATTCCAACACAGAATTCTACATCCCTCACCGTTACCGTGAAGGGTACGGGGTAAGCAAAGCCGGAATAGACTACGCTTTTGAAGAAGGGATAAAGTTGATCATAGCTCTTGATTGTGGGATAAAATCACTTGAGCTGATTACTTATGCGAAAGAATTG
>DASQNW010000006.1:0-10700 GCA_035644775.1 Chitinophagaceae bacterium
CATCGGCATCATGTAGTACGGGGAAGCTAGCACCCGTCTTTTCAATAGTCTTGTCGATACCCTCTGCCGCTTCGGGGCTTATGGCTATCACAGTAGCGCCTTTATCTGTAATATATTGCAGCGAATCTTGCAGTGTTTTCAATTCCTTATTGCAATAAGGGCACCAGTTGCCCCGGTAGAAAATGATCACTACAGCACCTTTTTCTTTCAAACTTAGTAAACTGATTTCTTTACCATTTATGTCTTTTGCAGTAAAGTCGGGAGCGACAGCATTCACGGGTAACCCCTCTGCTTTTTCCTGGGCAATTGCGTTGAGAACACATAAACAAATCAGTAGTAGTGAAAACATTTTCTTCATAATAGGGAGTATTGAGATTGATAAAATTTGATTAGTAAATAAGGTCTAAGTTCATTTTAAGCACCGGCAGCAATTCCTTTGGACTGCTGTACATTCTAGCAGTGATGTTGATGCCATTCCAAAGATTGGTTAAGTGTCTTGCCAGCGTTCTTGGTTCTGCTGTTGTTTCCAATTGCTTTGCGGATTGTGCCTTTTTTATTTGCCTGTAGTATACGTTCTCTAATTTCTTTAATGTGTCAGCCGCAATTATTTTCAACTCGTCATCAAGGCTGGCTTGCTCCAAAATAGTATTGCCGAGAAAACAGCCTTTCATGAAAGATGCCTGTGTTCCTTTTCGGGCTACATCCAAAAAAGAAGATTTGATATCTGCAATGGGGTCATTGCTTTCCTCTAATCGCCTGGCAAAGCCATCTACATATTTAGCTGAATAATATTGCAGCACTTTTATAAAAAGTTCCCGCTTGCTTCCAAAGCTGTGATACAGACTCCCCTTATTGATCTTCATCGCCCGGAGCAGATCTTCTGTTGATGTTGATTCAAAGCCTTTGACCATGAACAACTCAGCGGCACATTGCAACACGTTTGCTTCAGTGAATTCCTTTTTTCGTCCAGCCATTTTGATGAGTTATAAAAATATTCTATACCGTTCGGTCAAAAATAGGTATATTTAGCGAGATATTGAACTGGTATTGCAGGAAAGAGGATCATTTAACGTAGTTGCTTCTTTTAATTAAGTGTTATGAAAAATATATTATTGGTTGAAGATGATGTTGAAATCAGAAATCTGCTTGGACTTCATCTCCAATCTGAAGCCTACCAGTTGAAAGCTTGTGGAAACGGTGTAGATGCCCTGCGGGAGTTATCCAGCCATGCTTTTGATCTTGTTATTCTCGATATCAATTTACCTGACATCAATGGACTGGAGCTTTGTAAGAATGTGCGAAAACTCGATGCTACTACACCAATCATGATGATTACCTGCCTTAGTGAAGAATCTGATAAAGTACTGGCATTGGAACTGGGCGCTGATGATTATGTAACAAAGCCTTTTGGCATCCTTGAATTAAAAGCCCGTGCAAAAGCTCTTTTGCGAAGAGGCGAACAGAACAAAACCCAACAAGGAAATCCAGCTAAGCATCTAATTTGTAAAGACCTAATTATTGACAGTGATAAAAGAAAGGCATGTATTCGAGGCAGCCGACTGGATCTGACGCCCAAAGAGTTTGATTTATTAGTTCTTTTGGCCAGCCATGCCGGTAAAAGTTTTAGCCGTTTTGAACTGCTGGAACGGGTCTGGGGGGTAGCCTTTGAAGGTTATAAACACACCATAACTGCTCATATAAATCGGTTGCGTATTAAAATCGAAAAAGACCTGCATCACCCCGAATATATACTAACCACCTGGGGTACCGGATACCGGTTTGCTGAATGAAGCCAAAGAAGATTACCATATTCAGGCGTATCGCTGCCTTGATTTTCATTCTCATTACTGGCTTGGGCCTGCTTTTCATGAGCATCACTTATCTCTCCACTACTACCTATCACGAGGCCAGTACACAACTTCTAAACAAAGATGTAGCAGCCCATATTGCAAAGTTTACCTCGCCTTTTGAAGGAGAAAAAGTTAATCCCAGGAAAGCTGATTCTGTTTTTTATAATGCCATGGTTATTAATCCTTCGGCAGAAGTGTATTTTTTAGACACCAATGGTAAGGTGATGGCCTATCATTCGCCGAAGAAGGAGATCAGGCTGTGGACTGTCCCCCTGCGTCCGATAAAGGAGTATATAGGAAAAAAAGGAGCGGTTTTTATTAGAGGGGCTGACCCTAAAGATCTCCATCAAAAGAAAATTTTTTCTGCATCAGAAGTAAAAAGTGCCAATAAGAAATTGGGCTATATATATGTGATATTAGGCAGTAAAAAATCACAAGGTCTGGTAGATATTTTATATGGAAACCATATAATGAAATTAGCTATCACAGCTTTTATAGCCGTGATTTTGCTTTCTGTGTTTTTAAGCATTCTTTACCTCAAACGGATGCAGAAGAGTTTTTTACGAATGATTACTGTGGTTGAAAGATTTGAGCGCGGTGACTATACAGCACGTTTTAATTTAAATGAAAAAGATGAGTTATTGCCGGTAACGCAAGCCTTCAATAAAATGGCTGACCTCCTTTCCACAACTATAACTAAGCTAACAAAGTCAGAAGAAGAAAGGAAAACATTTATTGCTACGATATCTCACGATCTGAGAACACCCCTTTCAATAGCACGGGGTTATACAGAAACGCTGATGCTTAAGAGAGAAACTGGTGATGTTACCAAAGAAGAGCAAAAGCATTATTCGCAGCTTATTTATAACAAAATGCTGCAGATAGAAAACATGGTAAAGCAGTTGTTTGAATTGTCTAAAATGGAATCGATCGAGTTTAAGCCAAAATTCGAACCTTTTGTTCTTTCCGAAATAGTGGATGAATCCGTAAACACATTTCAGATGATGGCGAAGGAAAGAAAGGTTGGGCTAGAGTGCGTTCAATGTTTACAACACGTTTGGGTGAATGCTGACATAAGAATGATGGAGAGAGTGATACAGAATTTAGTGGAGAACGCATTGAAAAGCACTCCGGAAGGAGGAAAAGTGATTGCTTCTATTCTAACAGATGGCAATTCTGTTATCTTCAAAGTAGAGAATAGTGGCAACCCTTTGCCACACGATTTACTTCGTTGGGTTAACCAATTTGAAAGTGATAAAGAATTAATGAACAATCGTCCGGCAAAGCTTGGTCTCGGTTTACTGATTGTGAAAAAAATCTTACTGCTTCATACCAGCAACTTAAGTGCAGGATACGAGAATGGTTCAAATATTTTCTCTTTCAGCCTGCCTCTTTACAAGCAAACTGCTTAGCTACTGCCCTCCCTGTTCCTTCTTGTTGGTTGTAATAGTGTGAATTATATAAGGATCCCCAGCAATTCTATAGCTCGTTCATTTTCAGTATACTAACGTAATAGTTCTGTGATATATTTTTTGATGTGTGGATGTTGATTTGTAGTCTAATAACAAAGCAATTCGCTTAATCAAAAAAAATCTAACAAATGAAATCAAAAATCAAAGTCTTCTCCTTAATCATGCTGATGCTAATTATATGTGGGCCGCCTTTATCAGCACAGGAAATCAAAATGAACTCAATGGAATTTAAAGTGATCCAGGTAACGTAACAGCTAGTATAACGAATTGAAATAATCATCAATAAAAAACTTAATTATGAAAAAGATACTTGTATTCGCAGTCTGTGCTTTATCTCTTATGGCTTGTAAAAAAGACGTTGGTTCTGATCTCGAAGAATCACTGCTTAGTGCTAAGAATAAGAATCGTAGTGACAATGGCAACAACAACACAGGCTACATTTATACCTCTACTAATGAAACTTCGGGCAATGCTGTTATAGCATTGGCACGAAAAAGAGATGGCTCTGTTACAGAAATAGGAAAATCACCCTACCTGACTGGCGATGCAGGTGATGCAGCAGAAGGCGACTTTGATACACAGTGGTCTTTGCGTTTGTTAGGGGAGTACCTATTAGTAGTAAATGCCGGTGCTAATCCGGTAAACGGCAGTATCTCTGTCTTTAAAGTAAATAAGGCGAATGGACATTTAGATCAGGTGGATCAAAATCCCGCAACAGCAAAAATGGATAACATGGACTCTCGCGGTGTAAGAGCTGCTTCCATTGCTGCAAAAACGATTAACGGCACAAGCTGGGTAGTAGTAGGCAACCAGTTTGCCAATCCAAATTACCAGGGTGAGGCAGGAACTGCTTTCGGAACCATTGTATCTACATCATTACGTAACCTGGCTGTGTTTACTTTTAACCAGTCTACAGGGTTATTAACTTTTAAAAATATAGGAGCCACCTATACAGATGGCAGCAATGGCGGACCTACAACCGTTGATTTCAATTCTACTGGAACTAAGATCGCCGTGTCTACGTGGGGAGTACCGCACTTTATGGTAATGGACCCTGATCTTTCAAAACAACGCCCTGGCAGATTATATGTCTATAATTTTTCTAACGGAAGCTTAGCTCAAACGGGTATGTATGAAAAAACAGGTGTATCAGGAAATATTGGTTTCTCATGGAGCCCTAATGACCAATATATCTATTTATCGAACTTCAATCTTCATTCTTCTGTAGAAAGCCATAGTTTAACCGTGCATAATGGCACCACTGCTGCACAAGTTCAAAATTTTGCCACCGGCAATCGCAATGATGAAGCCTGCTGGACTTGGGTTAGCCTTGATAAAAGCAAGTTGTATGTAGCTAGTTTTGGAGAAAATGTGATAAGTGTTTTCAATGTACTTGGTACCAATCTTTTGGCAAAAACATTGGAGCCTAACTTTTTTGCGAAACGTGGTAACCTCCCACCCGGCGATGCAAAAGACTTGCATGAAAGTGCTGATGGATATTTGTATAACACTGGTGCGTTTCAAAGCCATACACTTAGCACCTTCAGAACATCTTCCAGTGGAGTGCTAAGTGAAATACCTATGTCACCTTATTATATTCCCACATCAATCGGAAAAACAAAAGATCAGCATGCATACCTGGGACTGACAGGATTTGATAAAAACAATCTGACGCAAAACCGTTAATAAGCGTTACATTAAATTGTACTGCAGAAGGAATTCCTTCTGCAGTATTATCAAATTGAAATACTTCAGCTTCGCTATTAAACCTGGCTTCATTTTCTTATGAGTTAAAACTCATCATATGAATTACAACAAACTAAACCCCGAAGAAGAAAGGATTATTATTCATAAAGGCACTGAAAAACCTTTCACAGGTGAGTATACCAACCATAAAGAAAGTGGAACATACCTGTGCCGCAGGTGCAACACTCCTTTATATCACTCCGAGGATAAGTTTGAATCGCATTGTGGTTGGCCAAGCTTTGATGATGAAATTCCTGGTGCAGTAAAACAAATTCCAGATGCAGATGGCCGAAGAATAGAAATTGTTTGTGCTATTTGTGATGGGCATTTAGGACACGTATTCAATGGGGAGCGGTTTACACCTAAGAATACCAGGCATTGTGTTAACTCTATTTCATTAAAATTTATTGAAGAAGATGAAAGATAAGTCTGCAGAAAATAGAAACTATAGCTTAAAAAAGTCTATAGCTGTAATTGCTTTTATATACATTATTGCACTGCTCCCTTCCTGCCGTAAGGCTTCCACTGAAACACTAAATGAAATGGTACCGGATGGAGGGATGGTGAAATATTCAGGAACTTTTTCCGGCACAGACAATCAGCAGGTAACAGGTGAAGCAAAGATTTACTTCATCAACAACAAATATCAGTTGAAGCTTGAAAACTTTCAAACTGATAATGGTCCGGACCTGAAAGTGTATTTATCTAAAAGGGACAGGCCAAATGAGTTTATATCTCTTGGAGATATTAAATCTACTAATGGCAACCAGGTGTATGAAATTACAGTGACGCCGGACTTTACCATGCATAAGTACGTGTTGATCCATTGCGAGCGGTTTAATCATTTATTCGGAAGAGCGGAACTGAAGTAAAAAATGGATAGCTAAAAAACCATTGAACCCTAACAAAAATCAGGATGTTTTAGCTTATTGGTTTCTCAATTGTTGTATTCTATTCTCCATCAGCTTTTATTCTGTAATGATAAACCATTATCCAGTTTACTTTCGTATGTACATTAAGCCGCGTAACTAAGCAAGAAAGCAAAAATCTATCTCATGAAATTTTCGATTATCATAGTCATTTTTCTCTTGAATGCTTCAACAGGTTGTACTCAGAACAAAAAGATTAAAACTGAGCCTCGGATAAGTACAAAGGAGCTTTCGCAGTTTAGCCAGGCAACTTTTGCTGCGGGTTGCTTTTGGCATGAGGAAGCTATGTTTGAAAGCATAAAGGGAGTGAAAGAGGCCATCTCTGGATATGCTGGTGGTATAACAAAGAAACCTAGCTATGAAAGTATTGAAACGGGGCAAACCGGTCATGCTGAAACTGTGTATGTGTATTATGATTCAACTCAGATCGATTACCCGACCTTGCTGAAGATTTATTTTGCCGGTCAGGATCCTACACAGGTTAACGGACAGGGTGTAGACCGTGGTACGCAATATCGGTCTGTAGTTTTTTACAGAAACAATACAGAAAAGCAACTGATCGATGAATATATCAAAGCTATTCAGTCAAAGTATAAAAAGCCGATAGCAGCACACGTGATGCCTTTTACAAAGTTTTGGACTGCGGAAGGATATCACCAGGATTACATTGAAAAGAATCCATCACAAAGATATGTGCAGACAGTGAGCATACCCGAGATCAGGCACCTGCAAAAGCAATTTCCGGAATTAGTTAAGCCCGGTTATACATATTAACCCATGCCGTCAGCAATATAAAGTAGCAATCATGAAAAGCATCTTATTTACCCTCATTACCATTGCACTAATATCGTGTACACAAGCACAATCTAGAAAAATGGAAAAGTACGAAGTGGTTAAAACACAAGAAGAATGGAAAAAGGTGTTAACACCTTTGCAATATAAAGTTGCAAGGCAGCAGGGTACTGAACAACCTTTTAAAAATGCCTATTGGGATCATCATGAAGAAGGAGTATACCAATGCATTGGTTGTAACCAGCCTCTGTTCAGTAGCCAAACCAAGTTTGAAAGTGGCACTGGCTGGCCTAGTTTTTACCAGCCGTTGCAGAAGAAAGCGGTAGGGGAACATACTGACAGGTCCTTCGGGTCGGTTCGAACTGAAGTGCATTGCAGCCGTTGCGGATCTCATTTAGGGCATGTATTTGAAGATGGTCCTAAACCAACCGGATTGCGTTATTGCATCAATTCGGCTTCCTTAAGATTTGGCAAAGAGTAAAATTCCTCACATGTCAGGCCAGGTCAAAACTGTAATCAAAAAACATCCACTTGCTATACGCTGGTTTCACTGGCTCAACTTTCCCATCCTCCTTTGCATGATATGGAGCGGTCTTTTGATCTACTGGGCCAATGATGAATACAGCATTAAGATTGGTGGAAAGGAAGTCTTTCATTTCTTCTCCGATGGTTTTTTTAAGACGTTAGGTGTTCCCTTTCGCCTGGCAGAAGGCATGAACTGGCACTTCCTATTTATGTGGTTGTTTTTCATAAATGGTCTCTTATACACTGTGTTCACGGTTACCTCTGGGCAATGGCGTTATCTTCTTCCCAGCAAGCGTTCTTTTAAGGAAGCATGGCTGGTTATCTTGCATGATTTACATATCAAAAAATCAGAACCTCAATATTTAAAATACAATGCGGCACAACGCATATCTTATACATTGGTTATTATGATGGGAATAGGGTCCCTGCTAACTGGATTGGCGATCTACAAACCTGTTCAATTTCGATGGCTTAGCTGGCTTTGCGGAGGTTACAAGGCAGCCCGCCTCGAACATTTTATACTTACCATCGGATACGTCCTTTTCTTTCTTGTACATATCATCCAGGTGATGAAAGCAGGTTGGAATAATTTCCAGGCAATGATCACTGGGTTTGAGATTTTCAAAAACGAAAAATCAAGCAAATGAAAAAAGCTCCTGACGAATTGCCAAAAGAAAAACTTACGACAAAGCAAATTCGAATTAGAACAGCTACCTCCTTTGCTTTTTTTCTTCTTTTACTAATTGCCGGCTGGATGACATATACATGGATAAAGAACCAACCGGCTGACAAGGGTACACCAAAGCCGTTGCGTTCAGCCCTTACTATTAATGAAAAAATATTCTCCTCTGTTTTTGACAGCAGTAAAAAGGTAAAAGAATATCCTTTGAACGCTGCCGTTAAAAATGTGCGGGTAAATGGGGCTGCGGGAATGAGAACTGCGTTAGATACGGCAACGTGGCGTTTGCACGTCGTACGAAGTGATGGCGATACATTAAAGCTTACATTGAACGATATAAAAAAGCTTCCAAAAAAAGAGATTGTTTTTGATTTCAAATGTATCGAGGGTTGGAGCCAGGTAACGCATTGGGGCGGCGTACCCTTTAGCACATTTGTAAAAGCATATGGCTTGAACAAGGAAAGCAAAATGGGCTATGTGGGATTAGTAACACCAGATAAGGAGTATTATGTTGGAATAGACATGCCAAGTGCCTTGCAGTCACAAACATTGCTTTGTTATGAAATGAATGGAAAAGACTTACCAATGGACCAGGGTTATCCTTTGCGGCTCATCATACCTGTGAAATACGGCATTAAACATTTAAAGCGAATCGGTACCCTTTTCTTCAGCAATACAAAACCGGCAGACTATTGGGCGGAAAGAGGTTATGATTATTATGCCGGGCATTGAAGGAGGAAAATTGAACTCACCAGGGCTAAGTGAATTTCGGCATAGGTGAGGAGTGCCTCAATATCTTCTCCGAAACAAAAAAGCTTGAAAATGTTTCAATTTCCAAGCTTTTCAGTTGCTCCCCCTTCAGGACTTGAACCTGAGACCCTCTGATTAACAGTCAGACCTTTACCGGCTAGGGTTTCCGCAGATCAACGATTTTTTGAAAGCCTTGCTTCCCACCACTTTTCCCACCAATCTTGTGCGATTTTAAAGAAATTTAATAAAGCATTATCTTTAGATACCATCTATCCTCGCAAAAACATTCTTGATCAGGCATACAACTTTTATTCGGATATTCAGTTCGATAGCAAACCTTAGAAAACTGTCACTGTTGATTTTATAATCTAAAACCACAAATATGACAGTTTTTTTCTCCAACAAAGCAATTGCTGCAATTGCCATCGGTGCTTTTGCCATTGTATCATGTAAAAAAGAGATCGGATCCCAAAAATTGCATAACGACTCAGAAGCCAGGGCCGTTAAAGTTAAACAAGGTGAGATGAGCCGTGATAAAAAGGACCGTGAGATTTTGTTTGTCAGCAATCGGGAAGGGAATGATGAAATTTACGCCATGAACCTCGATGGTACAAACCTGTTCCGCCTTACCTACAACTCCGTGCCTGATGGAAGGGCAACGTGGTCGGCCAATGGACAGCACATTGCATTCGCATCAGGTGTTGTTGGCTCAAGGGACATTTACGTGATGAATGCTAATGGGCAGGGGCTTAGAAACATAACCAATACAGCGGCCGATGAAGAATACCCGGAGTGGTCCCCAAAAGGTAATAAGATTGTTTTTTCCAGCAACCGCGATGGCAATTTCGAAATTTATACTGCTAATATGGGCGGGAATGATGTGACCCGACTCACCTTTAGAAATGAATATGACACCTGGCCAACCTTTTCGCCGGATGGCAGCAAAATCGCTTTTCAATCTGACCTTGGTATAGGCAATGGAAGAACGGACGTATTTGTGATGAATGCCGATGGAAGCAACGTTACAAGGCTGACCAGTTCACCGGCTTTTGATCAGATGCCCGCCTGGTCACCCGATGGGTCGAAGATAGCATTTATGAGTACCAGGGATGGGAATCCCGAGGTGTATGTAATGAATGCAGATGGCTCAAACCAGATACGGTTAACAAATTCACCCTCTATTGATGCACGGCCATCCTGGTCAAGGGAAAAGAACATCATCGTGTTTACCAGCGGCAGGGACTTCCCGCTTCCTTTTACGCAGGCTAAATTTGAGATCTATTCCATGTACGCCGATGGTTCACACCAGACGAGGCTTACCAACAACAATTGGTACGACGACTTCCCGTATATAAAATAAAAAAATAGAGCAGAAGGACGCTGTCACGTAAAAAGCAAACTCACATATCGCTACTGCTGAACTTAGGGCCCTTCAATTTGCTAATTATGAAGAAATATCTACTTGCAGGACTATTAATGATCTCGGTTGCGTATAAGGCGATTGACATACTAGAACAGTTTCAAACAACAAAAGAAGAAGTTGGACATTTATTGTTACGTACAAAAAATCGAGGCAAGTTTTCGCCAACCAGGCAAATGGTTGGAATTGCCAGAAATCTTCCCTCTTCAGCAAGCGCAAAGCCGCCAATCTATTGGTTCGTTTTCTTTGTTGCAGAAAATGCAGTAGTTCGTTTTGTTTGTTGCAGAAGTCGCATTTAGAACTCGAACAAGCCTTATGTGCAACAAACATAAAGTATTGATATACACCTTGTAGTGAACAAATGCGAACCATTGGACGTGTGGGATTTTGTTCGCATATTTATTGTTGGCAGTAATTTTTGAATCAACCATGTTTAAAGTTCAAAAGAAATTTCAATCTTCATGACTGATTGGTATAGACGAAAGACTTGGACAAAGATTGATGAGGAAGAGTTTTTCAAAAAGCTCAATCGAGCCA
>DASQNW010000007.1:0-2340 GCA_035644775.1 Chitinophagaceae bacterium
AAAGTTTGACCACCTCAAAATGTTGCCTCTTGTTCCCGTTTTTTAATTTAATTGTTGCTTACAATTACATTCTGCAGTAGAACTACGAGTAAAAAAGGGTGCACTTACTATACACTAAGTAATTTCCATAAGAAATAAATAGGGCAATATTGCAATTGCACAGCTTGGTTTTCTGCTCTATGTTTGTATCAGAAGTTGATTGATACGATATCAATCCAGCCAGTATCCAAGAAAAGCCATTAATCCAAGCAATCGTCCAAAAAAAACCGTTTTTAATCCTGTACCTGTGAAGAAACGCGGAAAAAATCCAATATCAGTCAACTTCTATTTTTCCTATCCTCTGAAAGAAGCAAAGCGCATATAGTCCAGTCCTGAAAACCAGAATCCAATCCCTGAGAATCCAAGGCGTCCGTAGTCCGATGAAAGAAAGGTTTAAGAATGTTTCTAAACGCCTTATATAATTTATCCCCTCTTTCCCAGAGGGGATTTTTCTTGTCACCCATTGATGTATATTGATGAGTTTGTAATTTGTAGAACCAAAAAGTGAGCGTATGACGAAAATAATTTGCTTTCTACTGGTGATATTCTGTGTTGCTCGGGGCATGGCTCAAACCACTTACGAAGTTCCCTTGGTAACAGAAAAAGATTACAGCAACGCAGAGAAAAAGGTGATAGAAGCTGCGACATTTCTTCTTTCAACCAAGTTTGACAACGACAATCTTGAGCGGCTATACGCCACAGAGTTTGTGATGAAATGGATGGCAGGAACACCCCACTTTACCTTTCAGTTGAACGAACAAATTGCCAGGTCTTTTGCGGAGGAGCCGGAACTGATGAACCTCTACATGGCTGCCATGGCCAAATATGCCTTGGAGAATAAGAACAAAGCAGCTGATACTGGAGAAATAAACCTGCAGGCGGCAAAAGCACTGATTGAGTATACTGCACGGACGGCAAATAATTTGAGGCAAACCGGTGAATTGAAAAAGATGGCGGCAGCGATGAAGAAAGGTGAGCTGCGAAAATTTATGGGCATTTAACTTACCTATTTCACAGGCTTGTAAAAAGCACACAAACAATACTTAAAGTAGGTTAGGCGTAAAATCGCTCAAACATTGAACTGCTTCACAACTACACTGACGTGTCAGTTCGTTTCACATAAATGTGCTGCGGCATATCGCCAAAGACAAACAATGTAACATCGCAAAGCCAAATTCTTTTATCGAGCTTTCTCCCCCGGCAGCTGTGCATCCGGTAATAGCCTCCCCCTAAAGGCGGTCCACAGAGCTCTTCCAGCTCCATGAAATCGGCACCTTCGAAAGGCGATGTATCCATCATTAATGCTAAGGTCTTTTTAAATCGGGCCATGAGATCCAGGAGTTCGTCAGCACCTGCAACCATACGCAATGCCTCGTGTGAACCTCCTTGCTGTATATATTCCGGAAGGTCTATATACCAGTTGCCATCCTCTTTGTAGAACCGGTAGCACCTGATCTCCTGTGCGGTGTAATGCAAAGAAAAACCACTTGATGTAGTTGTTTGCTGGCTCATATTATTTTCCGTGCGTGTTATACACGATTATACAACGACAAGTGTTCCTTCAGGGCACGCTTCAACGAAGACATAAAACCACCATTGGCATCCTTCGCAGAGTATCTATCTTCCTGAAGCTCACTCCTGTTTACTACAAGATGGTTTTCATCAACTGCGGACTGCAGCAGAGGGTGTGATATACGTACGTGGTAAGCCGCATCTTCATCCATGCTGCCGTTGTGGGTCACCACTGCATTGTAAGTTTTTTGATCATGAACGAAATCGATAGTAAACAGTCTCGCCATAGTTTCCTCCAGGTAACGAATTTATGAAAGGCTCGGGTCGTACAAAAAAGAAGATTTCCTGATGCCAGTTCTATGTTTGCTTACAAGACCTTGTAAAACTACTGTGGATAATCAACCCTGTCTTTATTTTTTCCAACGCCGCCATTTCATGCTGGATCATAGAAGATTGATACCTTCTAAAGTTACTTTTTTTGAGATGTTTTTCCGCTCTCATTGTTCAATTCAACATCTCCATTAGTGTGTTGACTACTGAAGACCTGTTCCTTGATCTTCATGGCTTTTTTTCTTATGTCTGCAGCTTTCTTGATTGACTCCTTTCCGGCTTTCTTCTGGCCAAGGTCGAGGAAGTTTTTTCCAATCTCCTCCAGCAGCATTATACTCTCTTCCATACCCCTGATTGCCTTCCAAAGGTCTTCTTCAACAGATTTCGTAACCCCACTTAGCAGGGCACCGGCACCAAAACCATGGCCGGTATGGCAGCGATATCGGATAGAGTTACCTT
>DASQNW010000008.1:0-5185 GCA_035644775.1 Chitinophagaceae bacterium
ATCTACTCTTTTATAAACAACCATGTATTTTCCTGTGCCTGTTTCCGTACCCGCAGTATTTTTCTCTGACGACGTTCCTACTTCAGTCACTTCGTCTGCAGTGCCATAAACATCCTGAGTTTGAAAGGAAATGGATGCAAAGCGGCCAGGTGCGGCAAAATCTTTTTCCTGCTGTGCCTGGATGGCTGCCTTTCCGATAAGTGTGGGGGCACCGTCCTGCATACTTATAGCTTCATCAGTATACAATGCCATCAGTGCATTAATGTCTTTTCTATTCATTGCATCTGCCCATTGGTTTTCTATTTTTTGGATTTCGGATCTAACTTTAGTCATATCTGCATTTGCAGATTCAGAGTTATCCATTATAGATTTGTCGTTTTTAGCTGGTCCATTACAGGAGCTTAGGAAAACGAGTAATACTAAGCAACTCATTAGAATCTTTGTCTTTGTCATTTTGATTGTTTGATTTATTGAGGATTAAGTTTTTGCTTAATAGCCGCAGTAGTAAAATCATAGGAGCTTTTGCCCTACTGGTGGTATAAACCGAATTGGGCCATGAAATCCATGTTGTCTTAATAGTCTCTCTCCTCTGCTATTTTTCCTCCAACCATTCATATAACAGTAGAACCATTAAGACTCACCTGTTTACCAGTTGCAGGAATCCCAAAAAACTCACCAGTGTGTGTACCTGCAAAATCCCTGTTGAGCAAGGTCTATTTATGCCAAAGATTTCCCGAAAAAGACTCTCTATCGATTGTAACCCCTGGTTATGATTCACCTTTAGGCTATAAAATGCATTCAGCAGGCTTACTGTTGGCGGTGTTTTAGAAGATGTAGCGGAACACAGTACTAGTTTACACAGAAGACGAACTATCAGTTTGATTGTAGTTCTTGAATGGACATTAATTGGAACCGAGAATAAAAGTGTGGTAGGGGATTAATATGCTATCTCAGTAGCTTCGGTTCAAAAGGTAACACTTTTTAAGAATTAATGCAGATAAACTTCTTCTCACATCATCGACATTGAAATTGCAAACAACGATGCATCGGAAAAATAGTCAACAAAAGAAGGTTGTATAGTTTGAAAAATGTCATTGTAAGACTCTTAATAACAGAAACAGTAGCAAAAAAAAGTTTTCGCTACAGCCTTGCTACAATAAGCTTGAGTAATATATTAGCAGTGAGTTTCATCAGCTACCATTCAATCTGCTATTTAAAGCGTTTTTCCAAATTAGCCACAAATCTTTTTTGATACAGAACTGCCATGCACAGGTTTACCCACACCACTGTGCGTGAAACAATTTTGATTCACTCTAAACCGTAAGGAGTTGGGAGCGTGAACAACAAGTTTTACGAATGAGGACCAGCCTACAACGTCTTCACTTCTTCCCGCAAGGCTTCTGCGTCCCAGCCGGTATCTAATTGCATGGGGCCCTGGGCATCAGCCTGCACGATCAATTCTATTTCTTCTATAAACTGTCTCGCCTGGTTGATGTACTCTTCCCTGTTCCTGATGGACGCAAGTTTTTTTAAATTTCTTTCGTCATGTTTCAGGAATGTTTTAGCCAGCCGTTTCGCAGTATAAGATCTGTAGCCAAGTATGGTCATGGCATCTACGCCAAGCCTGATACTTGTATCTACACTTTCTCTGTAAACATGAAGCATTCCTGCATTCATCAGGTCATAAGCATCATATCGATTATTTGCTCTCACTAAAATGTGCAGTTGGGGAAAATGCTTCTTTACTGTTTCTACCATCTCCAAACGCTTCTCTGCGTTATCAACAGCGATAATGAGGATTTTCGCTTCAGCCGCACCAGCAGCATGCAAGAGATCGTGGCGGGAGGCATCTCCATAAAATACCTTGAATCCCATTCTTCTTAACACATCTACCCTGTCCGAGTCAATGTCCAGATAGGTTGCACCGATCTTATTTGCCCTTAAAAACCTGCCTACCGTGTTTCCAAAATGTCCGAAGCCGGCAATGATCACCGGATTCTTTTCATCTATTTCATCTGCTTTTCTTTCCTCCTTTTCTTCGGTGCCTACCCTCGGAAGAATGAATTTTTCGTTCAACAACATCACAAATGGGGTAAGCGCCATGCTAAGCGCAACGATAGCAATAAACAAGCTCACGGTCTCTCTCGGAAGTATTCCTTCTGTGTTGGCAAACGATAATAGCACAAATGCAAATTCACCAACCTGGCTGAGCGAGAAGGAAAAGATGAAATTTTGATCTATACTGAGCTTGAAGAACTTTCCAAGAAGAAGCAGAACAACTGTTTTTACCGTCATTAATACCGCTACCCAAAAAAGAACAGTAAGCGGCTGTTGGGCAATAATATTAAAATCTATGGCTGCTCCCACTGCGATAAAAAAAAGTCCCAGCAAAAGGCCTTTGAACGGATCGATATCGCTTTCCAGCTCGTGGCGGTATTCGCTGTTGGCCAGCACTACACCGGCAAGGAAAGCACCGAGGGCCGGACTCAGACCAACCTGGTTCATTAGGGCTGCAATCCCTACAACGATGAGCAGTGCCGAAGCAGTAAAGATTTCTCTAAGTCCGGTTTTAGCAACAATGCGCAACAGTGGCTTTATGAGTAACCTGCCCACAATGATAATGCCCACTACCGACCCAAGCACAAATAAGGTTTGTACCCATCCTGGCTGCCCGTTGACCCAGGTTGTCGCATGGTGCCCGTCCTTAGCAATACCAGGTAAGGTGGCAAGCAGCGGGAAAAGCGCAAGAATGGGTATCACCGCAATATCCTGGAAAAGCAACACTGAGAACGCACTCTGACCAGCAACTGTTTTCATTAATCCTTTTTCTCTCAGAGATTGCATGACGATAGCAGTGGAGGACATAGAGGTGATCATACCAATAGCTAGTGCATGTTGCCATTGCCAGCCAAAAGCAAGTGCAACGCAGCCAACCAACACCATGGTAATGATTACCTGCAGGCTACCAAGGCCCATAATTGATTTGCGCATTCGCCATAACAATTCGGGCTCTAACTCAAGTCCAATCAGGAACAGCATCATTACCACACCAAACTCTGCATAGTGCATAATGTCCTGCCCTTCTTCGCCTATAAACCCAAGCACAAAAGGACCAATAACAATACCCGCGATCAAATAGCCCAGGACAGATCCCAAACCCAATCGTTTTGCTATAGGCACGAATACTACAGCAGCAGCCAGATATACAAGTGCCTGGAACAAAAAATTATTTTCCATTAACTGTTGGTTGTGGTTATTGGGAAAAGGTCGTTCATCAATGTGTGTGAGCTAATTTCTTCCTCTGCAAAAATATCGTTTACCAGTGCCGTAAGCATGTTCTTGTACTGCTGACAATAGGCTTGTATGTCTGGTGCTTCTAAGCGGTGAACGCCATGAACCCAAAAAGGTGGCCAATAATTCATGCGGCACAATTCTGCGGTCCGTTCAAACGGCCTCATAAACTCGTGGATCGCATATTTATTAAAACCCCCTTGTGTGTATGCTTCCTGGCTGCCTCCGGAAGAAATTACATTGAATACCTTCTTTCCACTCAGCGCAGTACCTTTTTTGCCATAAGCCCATCCATGCTCCAGCACTAGGTCCTGCCATTGTTTTAAAATTGGTGGAGCACTGTACCAATAAAACGGATGCTGCCAAATAATGATTTGATGGTTGAGCAACAACCTCTTTTCTCTTTCTATATCAATATCAAAATCGGGGTATCGTTCATAAAGATCGTTTATGAACACTCCTTTCACTGAGGTAGCAGCTTTATAAAGCTCAACATGCACCCTGGATTTTTCCAATAAGGGATGTGCCAGTAAGACTAATATGTTTACCATGGTCCTCTATTCTGATGGTGTAATTTAACAGCAATGGACAAGTCAACCTTCCAAATGTTCAAGGAGTAAGGATCTGAGAAAGCATTCGATTAAATTGCATGTTACACAGCCCTATATCTTCTGGATTTGCAACAATCATAAAATGCTTATTATAACATAGAACAATGACTACAACATGCAGATTGGAACAAAACCTGCAACAACAAAATTAGCAGCCTGAGTGCTATATTATTCTTCCTCCTTTCTATCAATCCTTACTTCACTTTGCCCACGTATTTCCTTGCCCCTTTGCTCCCGGTCTGTTTTCTTTTTTAGTTTTTCCATCCCGTAAACTGTTAACAACAGCCATGCAAAGCCAATGCAAAAACCGGCTGCAACGTCACTGGGATAATGCACCCGAAGATAAATACGGCTAAACCCTATCAGGAACGAAAAAAGGATGAGAACACCTGCAATTACATATTTGAACGCCTTGCGCAGGTCTGTCTTCCAAACAAGGTAGGCCAGCAAACCGTAGAAGATAAAAGCGGAAGTGGCATGACCGCTTGGAAAACTAAAATTGTGCAACGGGTCCACCAGGGGCTGGGGTGGCCGGGTGCGTTGGAACGAGAGCTTCATAAAATAATTGACCAGAAAACCGCCAAGGCCGATGGCGGCAATCTCCAGGGATCGTTTCCAATTTTTTAGTAGAAGATAAAGAAGAAACAAACAGCCATAAGCTATCTGCAGAAAGGTTGCGGATGCAAAATTGGTGACCGTTTTCATAAAGCCGGTCAGGCGAGGGTTGATGATGTGGTTAGAAAGAAAAGCAAAAATGGAATGATCCAGAGCTTCTTCTTTTTCCCAAAGCACTTCGTGCACCAAAAGGCCAAAGAGGAATAAGGCAAGGGCAAACAATGCCAGGAGTATGATGAAGCCCAGGGGGAGCTTTTTAAAATAGGATTTAAGAAATGATATATTGCTTTGCATTCGCTACGGTAAAAATAGAGGAACCGAGGCAATGACTGTTTGGGTTTGAAGTCAAACAACCTTTTGCTGTGACCAAAAATATTTAAACACCCCAATGGTTTTCTCTCAAACATTGCCGCTTAAGACAGTTCGCAGCTGACATCTGTCTTTCACACGGAAGAGCTTAAATAAAAAATGTTAGAACCGGTTTTGTTTCGTATGTTTACAGTGCGAGCAGATGATTCCTTGCCTCGTTATAGTTAGTTCATTTATTCGATTTAGATTTTCACTTTTATTAGTCTTAATTTTTATTTGTTAAGTTTATTTATTATTTCGATTTTTTGGAATCAACTCTTGCAGGAGCCGGTTTAAAAGACCGGCTTTTTTTTGTCCTT
>DASQNW010000009.1:0-6123 GCA_035644775.1 Chitinophagaceae bacterium
CATTTTCCTTATAGAAGGTAGCCATGAAGCCGGCAATAACATCAATAGCTTTACTTTGATACAATGCGAAATTACCCCAAAGTCTTTGTATAATTTTAAGACTTCTTTGATCTGAGCGTTAACTGACTCTTTGCTCTGACTCCTGTACCACAAACTATAGGTTTTCTTAATAGCATCATATGCGTAATATTTCCGGGCTTGCTTTCGGACCAAAGCCCTTTGATCGCTGGGAAGATGTTCGATATTCTTCTCAATTACTTTAGCAATATCACGTACGTTTTCTCCCGTTCTAAAGCTGCGAGAGGTGATAGAATTCAAATGTGCCCGATAATTTCCCATCGCTTCAGGTGTATAGGCAACAGGGTAATTACTTGCAATACGAGTCCACATCTCCCAGTCTTCACCATAAGTCGCTAAATAGAAGCTTCCAAGCTTTTCATAGACCGACCGCTTAACGACCATACATACGTACTGAAGTTTGGGTTCTTTTGCGATTTCGATTAGGAAGTCCTTGAGCACACATTCTTCTGTTGACTGTTTGGCAGACGTTGCAAAAGAAACATTTTCTTCATTAATCATATTGAATGCACAAAATGCAGCTCCTGCTTCAGGAAACCTCTTAAATAGCCGTTCCATAGTCACATAAAAACCGTCAGTGACTGAATCATCACCATGCATTAAATGAACATAGTGACCCTTAGCTCTATTAATGCAGGTTTCGAAATTCCGCAAGCTGCCTTTGTTTTCAGGCTGCCGGTAATATCCTACCCGACCACTTCCAATATCTCTAACAATTTCACTAACATCAGCATCTGTGCTAAAATCATCAACAACTTCAATCTGCATTTTATCGGGTCCTGGATCTTGTTGCAGTACGCTCGCAATAGCAAACCGCAAATACTTCGAGCAGTTATACGTTGGGATCATCACTGACCAAAGCGGCCTCGGTTCGCTTACGTTTAACGGCGGTATCAAAGGAGGTTGTGAGGGAATTCTTTCCACCTAAAAAATGCTTAATTTTTTTTACGTATTATCGCATCAGCAGCGTGTAACGTGAACTTGTACTGAGGCCTCCCATATCCCATCCACTTGTCGTACAACTTCATACCTTCACGATAATCGGCGACTTCGAAATGCAGACATTCTTCAATGTGATAAATTGAATGCGAAGCATCCCTTACGAAGATGATTGAAATGTTGTATGAACCAGCATTTAAAAAGTTGCCCGGAATGTGGCATTCACGATCTATTATTCCTTTACCGTATGTTTCTGACTTAGAACAGACGTCGAAGATACAGTCTTGGGCATGCATAAACAGCTGGATTCCTATCCTACGTACGAGTCTAAAAAGCAAATCTTTGTAAGAATTGAGCTCCTTCAAACTTGTTCTTAACCAGGTAGTATGGAGTTTTATTTCCCAGTCCAAGTCCGTTTTCCCTTTCAACATCTGTGTGGCAACTTCCATGAAGGCACTAATATATACTTATCCCCATATATCTCAAAATAGTAGTAGAAAACTATTCAGGAATTACCCGATCCGCTAAGGTCGGGTAATTAGCAAGAAAGTTCGGTTTACCTGGCAAGAACAAGTTTCTTTTGAACGCTGGTCTTTTGATACGAAACTCCATCATCAAGAGTCAATCGGCAAATGTATACACCCGATTTGAGGTTTCCTGCATCGAAAAGGACCTGATGGTTTTTTCCGGCGTCTAACAATCCCTCAAAAGGCTTTGCTACCACTACACCTTGCATATTGTATATCTCCACTAACACATGTGCACTTACCGGAACAGAGAACTTGATGGTAGTTGTTTGTTGAAACGGATTTGGATAAATAACCATTCCGTCTATCAATGGTTCCTCCACTGTAATCTCCATCAACTTAGAAACTGCCGTCAAACCACTGTTGTCGGTAGCTTTAGCAGTAATAGAGTATTTACCTGCTTCGACCTCATTCCACATGATAGTATAAGGTGCATTTGTGGCTTCGCCAATCTTTGTGCTGCCGGAGAAAAACTCCACTTTTACTACAGAGCCGTCTGCGTCTGCTGCATCTGCTGCAAGGCTTACATTTGCTGGCGCTGTAAGATTTCCCCTCGTTGTAGATGTAAGACTTACTGTAGGAGGAATTACAGGTTTGGCTATTGTAACAGAAACCTGTTGCGAAGTAGTAGACAATCCTGTATTGTCTGTTGCTTTGGCAGTAAGCACATACGTTCCTTCGGCTACTCCGGACCAGGTGAAGTTGAATGGTGCAGTAGTTGACTCTCCAATCTTGGAATTTCCGTTGTAAAATTCCACTTTCTCCACCTTCCCGTCTGGATCAGATGCACTTACGGAAATCGCAACGGTTGCCGGTGCGGTGAGCTTGGCACCTGCTATTGGAGCTGTTATATTGATATCCGGCTGATTGGGAATGACAGGCGGAGGAGGTGCGACGCTTTCATCAGTAACGTTGACAGTTACCGGATCAGAAGTACTAGTTAACCCGGTGTTATCTGTTGCCTTGGCAGTGATCGAATAGGAGCCTTTAGCTACTGACTTCCAGGAGTAGGTGAAAGGGCTGGAAGTGGATTCCCCAATTTTTGAACTGCCATGGAAAAACTCCACTTTCACAATGGAGCCATCCTCATCGTGAGCGTCAGCAGTTATGTCAATATCAGAAGAAACTAAGAAGTTGCTCCCTGAACTGGGGGTTGTTAAAATAACGGTCGGTGCTAGTGGATCAGGAAGAAGTGCGGAACCCAAATTGAATATCACTGTATAGACTCTTGTTTGACTCCCAGCCTTAACAGTAATGTACGCCTTATGAATGCCTGCCTCCAGATCCTTCGGGTTTGCTAGTACCGAAATGATGTTACTATCAGCCTGACTTTTTATAGTTCCACTTGTGCTTTCAAGTTTAAGCCACTCCTTATCAGTCGAAACATGCCAGTTTAGCTCACCAGTGCCTGAATTCCAAAGCGTGAAGTTTCCCTTTCTTATTTCTCCTGCTGGGTTTCCAATAATTTCAATTACGTGGTAAGGAGCCTCAATCACCCCTCCGGGTAAAACACCGTTATAAACGACCGGAAATCCCTCAAAAACATTTTTCCGGTCCAAAAATTTTGATGTAATATCCTTTGCATGGCCTAACACATTACCTGTGCCCTTGAATTTGTTTGAATAGAAAAGTTGGTTGCCTATCCCATTTGGCGTTTGGGTTATGAAGCCAAAAGGAATATTATTGAAGCTGTTATGTTCGTATATACTTGCGTCTGCGACGCTGTAATCAAAGGTTCTTTGATAATTTGTAATAGCATACTTTACGGGATCCTGTACTGTGTTTCTCCTATACATTGTACCCAATAAACCTATTCCGCCATTTGGAGTACTCAGATCCATTTGGTTGTTCATTGCAACATAACACTTTACATACTTGTTATTAGCGTATATACTGAAGTAGTTGGAAGACATGGGGTTATCATGTGATTGCTGTGCCCAGTTTGAGGTTCCTTGTCTCAATTGGTGGAAGGTATTGTTATCAACTATCAAATTGGTTGCGCCACCATAGGGCTGAACTCCGGCAGCCGCAATATGATCTCGGTTGGAAGTGGCTCTATCCTTTGCATCCAGAAAATTGCTGTATACAGCAGTTCGATCTGCGATACTTCCGATGGTGATCACACTGCTCTCATCTGGTATTACATTCCAGGGTTCATCTATAGTAAGGCTTCCGCCATTAGTTGAGGTAAGCCTTCTGGATTGCCCGAGGCCCCGGCCTTTCACTACTACGGCATGATGCATATTCGGTGCTGGTAACGTATACCCAGTCACGGTCAATGTTGTCGACGAAGCAGCGCTTGGCGATCCTTGCCATCGAGGAACATAGCCTTCCCACAGAAACTGTTCACCAGAATTCTGATCAGTGTCGTAAGGGCGCGGAGTAAGATCTGTAGTCACGTTATTTCCAATATAGGTGTACCGGTTAGATCCCCAAACTCCCATAAATGTGAAAAATCTTCCTTTCCCCCATCCCGCACCATCATTTGGATTTGAATTATCTAGATCCTGGCAGGTTGAATTCGTCACACTAATACTTGTGCCGCCCCATGAATAAAACCCCATATCAGTATCATTGGTAAGTTTGTATGCGCAGCTGTCAATAAAAAGCTGTGAACACTGTCCAAGAAAAGTCACTTTTCCAACGAATTCAGTATTCTTGAGATAAACATAGCTAGCATGATGCAGATCCAGAACATTATATCCTTG
Source organism: Chitinophagaceae bacterium (assembly GCA_035644775.1). GTDB lineage: Bacteria > Bacteroidota > Bacteroidia > Chitinophagales > Chitinophagaceae > Flavisolibacter. The sequence continues at coordinate 4,253 of DASQNW010000009.1, forward strand.
GCAAAGAAATCGTACGTTCGTTATTCGAACATTGCTACTCCCCCGTAAGAAAATGGGTTCTGCCGTACGTCCTCGATAGTTTTTATTTACATCAAAAGTTAAGTTGTTCAATTCGAAGTTTCTCACATCTCCGAACAGGAAACCATATGGAGAAGAAAAGTTAGAATTGCATTTAATTATAGACTTATCTTTTCCATCGCCATTCCACCTGTTGTGGCTGTTTGCCTCTAAGAGTGTATTGACCATGTACGTGCCTGCAGGAAAATAGATAGTTGAACCAAGAGAGCCTTTCGCCGCTGTCAGCGTTCTCTTTATAGCCTCCGTATCATCGGCACGTCCATCGCCTTTAGCCCCAAAGCTCTTGACATTGAAAATAGTGCTTGTCCACTTCGGGTCATCCTGCACCACCAGTTTCACCGGACCGCTCCAGCCGAACTCGCCTCCATGACCATTATGAGCCCATACCTCATATTCACCGTTAGAAATCGTGGTTGGTATTTCGAAATCTACTTTGTAAGGGTTTACTTTTACAACCTTTGCCCATTGTCCAGGGGATCCATGAGGTTTTATATATACATGTGAAGTGATCGTATCATTGTTCTTCGACAAATTCCGCCCGAAAACAGAAACCCTTGACCCTCTTTTTGCTTTATCAGGACCTACCCACCAAGCATCGGTTTTGTTTACCGCAACCGGCGCACCGAACCCGTTATCATTTTGAGGCCAGATTACGTACATAGACCATCTTGGCAAATCCTTATCCAGAGTTATTATTACTTTATCCTTATCTATTCGTTGGATCTTCGCATCTTTTTTTATACCACCTGTTGCGTAAACCACAAATCTGGTGTCTTTACCTTCCTCTGGACCCTCAAATTGAGAGAAATTATTTCCGGTGATTACGATTGATTCGTCAGGCCCCGCGGTTCGCGTCCACTCAGCTATCTGAGGTGCTTTTTGAGAGGGACTGCCGCTTAAGCTAGGCTTGTAAGAATCCCCCGGCGCAGTTGGTTCTGGAACGGGCTTTTGTAGCCTTTGGAAGCCTGGGTATGTCTGTTGAGCTGACGAACTGAAAGCGAAGAAAATAAATAACGTTACAAAGCATGCTTTGTACCAGTACAAGGTCTGTTTCATAGGATAAGACGGTTTGAAGGATATTGAAAAAATGGCTATTGAACAGCCGCTAAAGTAACAAAAACTTTAAATCACGAAAGAGTAGATTTACTAGAGTAACAATTAATTTAAAAAATAGCCAAACGTCACTGCAAAACGTATGCACCGAATAAGAATAGAGTCGAAGCGTTTTTATGGACTATTGGTATTGGAAAGACTGCCTTAAAAACCAGTTCAACCAAGGGATGTCAATGTAGATCAGTAACATTAAGACGATTGTAAACAAAACAACATAGAGCATGAACTTTTTTTCGTGATGTAATTTTTCTGGTCCTTGTACGACAGAATCCTTTCTTAAGCCAATTTTTAAGTACCATGCGAACAACAATGCAAAAAACGGGAAGCTGATGAGTAGTTCTATCCTGTGCTTTATCAAGAAGATGCCCAGAAAAAAGGCAGATGTGATTGCATAAAAAAACATGGATATCAACAAACTGTTTTCGCTATAATATTTGAACGATCTCCTATATAACCCCGCGAGTTCAGGGTCATTGATGTAACGATACTCTGCAAAACGCTTTGTTGCCATCAGAAAAGCTCCACCCATCCAGTAAGCTAAAATAATGCTGCTGGGTGGAATGATTACCCAGGAGAAATCGCTGAATGAACTCGGCAATATAGCTGCAGGAACGAAAATGAACCAACCCAATGCTAACCTGATTGGGTTGTTGATTGATTCCGACAACACGTCTAGGTAA
>DASQNW010000010.1:0-9749 GCA_035644775.1 Chitinophagaceae bacterium
GTGGCGGACGGCAGTTCAAGTCTGCTCCTCGCTACTTTTCTTCTGCTTAGTAAGTATCGGATTCATATCCGCCGAGTGGCGGCAGTCAAGTGTGCTCCTCTCTATTCAAGAATCTCTCGTAACAACGGCTTTCTATGAGCTTTTCTTCTGTCACTTATACTGTCGTCTCGATTACAAGCTGCGCTTCACCTTCCATTGTTGTGATTTAGTTTTATAAAGGCAGATTTCTAAGGCAAGGAAATTTCTTCTTGTTTAAAAGGAGTGGCCAGGTCAAAGATCACATAATCCGCCGCCTCTTCATGTACTATTAGCTTCTGGGTAAGATAATTATAAAACTGCGGTTTTTGTTCCTTAAAGAAGTCATAATGTTTTTTAACCAAAGCAAACCATTTAGCTTTTTTGTTGCGTAACAGCTCAATTAACTCGATCAATTCCTCTTCTCTTTCTGGCAAAACAGAGGTTTTATAAAATCTGCCGTCGATCTCCATTGGTGGGAAAGTCCAACCACGAGATCGGCTATAATAAATAGGAAAAGGGTCGCCCGGCAGCTCAGGAAGTGTTACCACCAGATCACCCTTCTGCCGAATATTTTTCAACGCCAGAGCCATCTTATATCCCGATTTGGTAACCCGCTCATCCAGGTTGCTTTTCATGATTTTGTAAGCCGAAAAACAGAGCGCGATCACAACAATCATCAGGCGGAGAACAGGCAAAATACCTCTTCGTTTTTGGAAGTCAAATACCAATACAACAGACCGGCCCGCAAAGGCAGCTATAGCAGGGCTTAAAATATGGAAGTTCCAGAAGTTCACGGTAAGTTCCCTCGCGCCAATCAAATAAAAAATTGCGAACGCGATCACCCAGAAATGGAAGAAATAAGGTGCATTATCATCAATTTTCTCTCCGCTAACAGATGCTTTGGAAGGTGGATAAACCACCATACCCAGCAAAAATAATCCCATTAGAATTGGACCCCACATCATGTATTCAGCTATAACTAACAGGTACCGAAAAAAGTATCTGTTTTTAAGGTATACTATGAGTCCTTCGTTCCAAACCCAATTTCCTTCACCTGCAAAATGATAAGGTGGATATGTAAGTGACAAGTGCCGGGCCCACAAGTAGTAGATAATCACCGGTATCAAAGCAATAGAACCAGCAGAAACTACCCACCTGATTCTTCTCCGGGTAAGCTGTCCGGTACTCATGGAAATATGAATAAAAGCATAGAGGGCAGGTAACCCCACGATTAGGCCTGGCAGCTTTGTCAAAAAACCCAGGGAACCAAAAATAGCTGAAAGCACCAAATATTTCCCTTTGTCATTCTGCAAATACTCTATAAAAAACCACAACGCTGTAACAACCAGTGACACCATCGCCGGATCTGGAAGAAAAGAACGCTCAACAAGAATACTGAGCGGAGATACAGCCATTACAAATGCTGCGGCTAGGGCGTTACGTTTGTCCCACACCTTTGTCACTAATCTGTATAAAGCAAAATTGCCCCAGATGCCGAATAGAACTGCCACTGCCCGGCCAATCCAATCCTGTTGGCCGAAAACGTGGTACAAAAGCGCACTTATATAGCTTACAGTCTGAAATTCGCGTCCATTATAACTTGGTCCTGGACCACTCCAATTTATTTCAGGAAAAAAAATGTTCGAATTGTTGTTAAAGAAGTTTTCCGCCATCATAGCCGTGCTCGTCTGCCGCCAGCTTATGATATCTATGTAAGGTTGATTTATCTGCCAAAGTCTGAATATCAACGCTATCGCTAAAATCATTAGAAGACAGAGGTTGTACTTGTTAGCAAAAACAGTATTCAGAATTGATTGGTAAAAATTGTGCACCCTGGGTGAAAATACCAGAACAGATTTTTTATTGGTTACCCTTTGAAAAGTATGCATTGGCTATTAATAATGGATAGATGCAGTAGCTTTTTTTGCGTGGCACAACAACACTGCAACTTAAAGATGTTTGTTATTGATCACCTGCTGGTCAACTGCATTTACCTGATAGGTCACGATTTTACCTGAATACAACACTTCTACTATTCTGTACCCCCGGTAAGGTGTCCCCCAACTGCCGCCTGCACGAGCGTCAAAAAAATACAACTTATTGTCCCTTATCTTCCATGCATCCTCATTATGGTCATGCCCATGAAACACGGCTTTAAGGTTTTTTTGCGCACTAAATAGTTTCAATAGCTCTGGGCAGTCCATCCCGCCTCCTGTCCATTTCACGGGAGTAATGTGCATGATTACGAAAAGTACTCTTGAGCGAGCGTGCTTCTTCAACTCTTGCCTCACCCAATCAATTTCAGGACAGGTATACTTTCCGTTGCTGTCAGCAGTATTTAATATCAGGAACGAGGTGTCTTTCTTTCGAAAACTATAATTCCAAGGTGTTCCAAAGATCTTTATCCAGGCTTCCTCCTCTACCATGTCGTGGTTACCATGAGCAACATAAACAGGATTCTGCACTAAGCCCAGCTTCTCTCTCACTAAAGAAAGATACTCTGGTTGATCGTGAACGATGTCTCCGTTAAGAAATGCCAGGTCCAGAAGTTTGTGATTTTTCTCGTGCTTCCACCACTCCACCAATTCTTTCAACATCAATTCGTAGGATGTTCCCTTCTGCCCGTAATGTGTATCCGATGCAATGGCAAACCTAAGTTTGACTTCTTTTTTACCCGTAAAAGAAAACTGACTATCGGCAATATGGGTAATGTCCGATGTGCCTATAACAAAAATTGAAGAACAGCTAAGCTGCAGAAATTGGCGACGATTCATGCTGATGTTTGTATTAGGTTGCTTCCAAAATAAATAGGAAATGTAACCACCGAGCATCGTTTAAACTGAATAGGGCTGTTGCTGTTGCAAATTAAGCGGCCAGCACATGTTCTGTCTTTTTAACCAATTGTTCTTTCGGATTAAACTTCTTTTTGAGGCTAAGTATTGGCTTCTCAATATACTTCCAAGACAACCATGAAATCCCAATAAGAAGTACGAAATTAATAACATGGGAAAGCAGATCATAATGACGCAACACGTATGCTGGCATAAACCTGTACACCTGAAAACGCTCCATAAACAACATCAGGTAATGAGGCAAAATATTGTGATACAAATAGAGACCATAGCATAGCTTCCCTAAAAAGATCAGTACATGATTCTCCAAAATAACCCTGAACTTTATTCTTACACCAGCCTTTTCAGCATAAACTACATAGCTTATAACAAAAGCAGCCACTGATGAAAATATCAAATCCGGTGAAAGAGGAAACTTCCCATACAGTATTCGAGCAGAGAAAAAGTAAAGCAAACACCCCAAGAAAGTACTAGCACAAATCAGCATTGTTTGTTTTAAATATTGACTGCGGTACAGATTGATCCACGATAAAAGAGCTCCAATTCCTAATGCGTCAAAGCAAGCAAATGGCAGAATCATACCGAACTCATTATCAGATAAGAAATAATGGGAAACGAACCCTATTATGACAAACATTGCTATAACATAAGGCAGCCATTTTCTATTTATCAATAACACCACAAAAGGCCAGAAAATATAAAACTGCTCTTCAACAGCTAACGACCATAAGTGCGATGTAACGCCATCCCACGACTGGATGTTGAAGAAATAGAAGTTAGAAGTGTAAGTTAAAAAATAGACGAAGTTTGCCTTAATTGATGTATCTGTGCTTTCGTGAAAAAAATAAAGAAGAAAAATGGTGATGTAATAAATAGGGAAAATTCGTAATGCTCGGTTTAGTAGAAACAATTTGAAAACGTGACGCTTTTTAATTTTGTTAGCTTCTGCCATGTCACGGCCTTCTAATAAGATATTTGTAATAAAAAAACCACTTAAAACAAAAAAGATGTCTATTGCCACTGGACCGGAGGAGAGAATATCCATTCTGCTATGAAAGAGCCAATGAAACATCACCACAAGAAGAACCCCAAGTCCACGTAATGCATAGATTTGCTTCATTTGTTTCATTCGATAGATATGTTCTCAAGGTTCTATAAAGCCGCGTCTGTACCTCATAGCCCGTATTGATGGTGAAACACGCTTGTCATTGAGTTAGGTGCAAAAAGGCGACTTTGCCTCAAATAAGCGGCCCATCATCTCAGTTTATACTATTTAAATTAGCAGTGACAAAAGATCTCTAACACTTCAACACCACTAAAATCGTGCGCAACCTTGTGACGCACATTTCCCTACAGTCTAAGCAGCAAAAGACGTAGCCACTTTGATTACTTAGTGAACTTAGGTAGAGTTCTAAACAAAAAGTTTTTTATGTGCTTCACGGGATCGGTAAACAAATATCTTATTGCTTTGTTCCTTAGAAACAGCATTTCTTTATACAAAACAATCCGCAGACGTGGTAAAACTAATTGCTCTGTGTTCAAATATGCCAGGAACCAAGTTAAAAACTTTTGACGTGCAATCACATCTTTTGCTTGTTCCAGAGAAGAAGAACTGCAGCTCTCATCGTGTTGACGGTATCTTGCCCAATAAGCATCAGAAACATATGTAGAAAAATAGAGTGACGCCTTGCAAAAGAAAGCGGCATCTTCAAACATACCCTTGAAGTTTTCGACGAACAGGCCAGCTTTATCAAAAACTACCTTTTTCAATAACACATTGCAAGTTGTTGGACTTTGCACTCTGTTCTCCAGAATAAGTAAGGCGATGTTAGGAGGAAATACCAAGGAATTTGCTTTAACCCCAAGTGGAAGAAAATAGTCGCTATCCAGATCATCCTGACGCCCAGTCCAACTATGCCATATTTGTGTTCTGCCGTACACCATAGCACATTCTGAATGATGATTGAAAATTTCCACTTGTTCCGATAGTTTGTTTGGAAGCCAAACATCGTCTGCATCCAAAAACCCTATATATTCACCCTTTGCATGCTGTATACCCAGGTTTCTTGTAGCGCTCATTCCACGGTTCTCATTGCCTCGATGATGTAAATACTTCACCCTCCCGCTGTATATACGCACATACTCCAGTGATATCTGCCGACTAGCATCAGTCGATCCATCGTCCACAAGCAACAGTTCCCAATTAGTATAAGTTTGTGCAAGTACGCTCTCCACAGCTTCACTCAAATACTTTTCTCCATTTAGAAAAATGATAATTGCGGAAACGAGAGGCGCAGTCTTCATTGTTTATTTTAAGTTTACAGATTTACGAGTCAGCCACACCTGGAATACTCTTCAATCAAGTGTACCAGCTTCTCGGCGAATCAGCCCACCGCAAGCACTTGATGCAATGCTCGGGTAGCTTTTCAAAAAACCAGTAAGAACGCGATCACCTCATGCCTCGGATTAAGGCGGGTATATCAATCGCCCTGTGATGCTAATGTAGCTATTTTTCTATGCAAGAGCAGCTCCATAACTTGTCAGTCGTTCCGATCGCTCTGTATGAACAAACTTATGGTTCTTGCAACGGCTTCCGTTGAACCGTTTCAGCAACTTTCCTTGTAGGGTTTCCGATTCAGACGTCTCTAGCTTTCGATCAGGGGCTCCGATTCAGACGTCTCTAGCTTTCGATCAGGGGTGCTGCGCCGACTCTTTTCCAAGGTTCTAGTTCCTAAGTATCACCACAAAGAAGAAATAAAATCTCTTTGACAGTTGCCCCATTAAGTGAAGCAAGCTAATTTAGTGCGTGTTCTCGATCAACAATGCGATGAGTCAATCTGGTACTCCAATAAAGGTTAGTGTTCTTGTGATGACTTATAATCATGTTCAATTTATTGCGAAAGCAGTAGAGAGTGCATTGATGCAGCAGACAGATTTCAATTTTGAAATCTTGATCAGTGAAGATTGTTCCACTGACGGAACAAGGGAAATCGTCATGGATTATCAGCGGAATCATCCCGATAAAATCAGCTTATTGCTGTCAAAACAAAACATTCGTAGTAACGCCGTGGTGACAAGAGGCATCTACGCTGCAAAGGGAGACTACATTGCGCTTTTGGATGGAGATGATTTCTGGACTTCACCTTTTAAACTTCAGAAGCAAGCAGCATTTCTGGATGCACATGGTGAGTGTTCGATGTGCTTTCACAATGCGTGTACTTTCACTGAGGATGGCGAGCAGAAATTCAACTGGACCTCAGAGCATCAAAAACAATTTTCGTCACTTGATGATTTGTGGATGGGAAACGTTATTGCTACTTGTACGACCATGTTCCGTAACAGAGTATTAGCAATCATTCCAAAATGGTATGATTCGTTTTTTCCGATAACAGACTGGCCGCTCTATATCTTACTTGCTCAACACGGCAACATAGGTTTCCTGAACGAAAATATGGGCGCCTACCGGCTTCATGCAGGAGGATTGTATTCTCCCTATTCTGAAAAAGAGAAGCAAAAGAAAACGCTGGATTTTTACAAAAGAATAAATCGATACCTGAACTACAGGTATGACAAACCCATTAGGGAAGCCATATCCGTTTTTTTTTATGATTGGGCAAAAGAATACAAGAAAAGAGGAGAATTAAAAAGAGCTATTGAATGCTTCAACACTTCTTTACAAGGTAAGCCTTTCAACAAACTCATTGCAGGCCAAACATTTGTGAAGTTTGGTTGCAAGCTTTATATGCTTTATTTCTCGGAGCGGTTCAGGAAGAAAAAGAAAGCTCCATCAACTCTGTAGCAGCGAACCCAATCATCAAACCATTACAAAGAAGTGAAAAGGTCCCAAGCATCATATAGTGCGGCTGTTCCTCCTCTCCCACCTGGTGCACGCCGCCCGTTGTGGTCTGTAATGATCCCCACATTCAACTGCGCAGATTATTTAAAACAGACGCTGCTCAGTGTTCTATCTCAGGACCCGGGTGAGGACATCATGCAAATTGAGGTAATTGATGACCACTCTACAAAAGACGATCCTGCAGCAGTAGTTAAAGAGTTAGGAAAAGGACGAGTGGGTTTTTACAGGCAGCCCAAAAACGTGGGTGTACCAGGCAACTTCGATACCTGCCTGCAACGTTCCAGAGGAGAGCTCATTCACATCCTCCACGGAGATGACTATGTACTAAACGGGTTCTACAAAAAAATACAAATAGCTTTTCAAGAGCAGCCAGGTTTAGGTGCTGCATTTTGCAGGCAGATTTTTGTTGACCCGCAAGGAGCTACTCAAAGCCTGTCCCCTTTGGAACAGAATGAAAGCGGAATACTCAACGACTGGCTCAAAAGACTCGCCAGTGAGCAACGGATAATGACGCCCTCAATTGTGGTGAAGCGGGAAGCTTATGAAAAGCTGGGTGGATTTGATCAGCGTCTTATCTGTAGCGAAGACTGGGAAATGTGGGTGAGAGTAGCTGCCAACTACCCCGTTTGGTACGAAATTGAGCCGCTGGCAGCTTATAGGATGCATCTAAACTCCAACACCGGGAGACATATTCGGACGGGAGAAGACATGCGCTTTACGCGCAAAGCTATTTCAATATTCAAATCGTACCTGCCGGTAGGTATGAAAGAAACTGTTACACAACATGCGAGAGAAACTTACGCCTTTTCAGCGTTGAATATGGCGCACTCGTTATTATTAAAGAAGGATTATAAAGCTGCATTGGTACAGATCAGTGAGGCACTTCAGTTTAGCTGTTCATTAGGGGTTTTGAAAAGGACGGCTAAGCTGTTTTTCCATTGACCATGCGTCTGTATGGTACACCTGATTCACTTGCTGCTTTATCAAACTTCAATACTTCACTTTACACTATTATTTTCTATATTGGCACAAGCATGACATTTTTGAACGAGTAAGCACATCAATAACCTAGGTGCTATAAAAGTAATTGTTACATGGGTGAGATATTAAGGAAGGTAGCCAATGCATTCAAAAAAAGGAGCACAATACTTCAATCTGAAACTTCACAAGCACCGCATGTCAAAATAGATCTTGTTGATTTTTGGCCTGGCTTTAATAAGGAAGACAATTATCTGGTTCGTTTATTAAGAAGAAATTATACGGTTGAATTAACTAGCAAACCAGAGTTCCTGATTTATTCAGTTTTCGGAAAAGCACATAAGAAATATACCTGTACAAAGATCTTTTACACAGGTGAGAATGTACGTCCCGACTTCAACGAGTGCAACTATGCATTCACCTTTGACTACAGTGATGATCCTCGAAATTATAGATTGCCTTTGTATGCCTGGTGGGCACCGCCTGAGCAATTAATCAAACGACCTGACATCGATCCGAAGCACATCCTGTTGGAAAAAACTAAGTTTTGCAATTTTATTTATGGTAACCCGAATGCCACAAAACGAATTCAGTTCATGCAGAAGTTGTCAAAGTATAAACAGGTAGACTGTGGCGGAACTTTATTGAACAACATCGGGAGAGTAATTACTGAAATGGAAAAGGTCAAATTTATCAAGGATTATAGATTCACCATTGCTTTTGAAAATACAGAATATCCCGGATATACAACTGAGAAGTTGGTGCAGCCAATGCTGGTTCACAGTATGCCGATTTATTGCGGCAACCCACTTATAGAGCGAGACTTCAACACCAAGAGCTTTCTTCATTACAACGACTTCACTTCTGAGGATGAATTAATTGACAAAATTATTGAGATGGATCAAAATGAAGAAGCTTACTTAGACTACCTCAGACAGCCTTATTATCACGAAAACCAAATAAACGACTTTGTGCAACCTGCTAACATCCTCCGCCAGTTTGAAATGATTTTTAAAAAGGATACTGCATCAACTGGGCAGAATATAAAGTAAATACAATGAGCTATCTGATATTATTTGCTGATAAAAAATCCCTCGCCATGGGAAAATTGCAGGACGCACAACTTTTAGAACTTTACCTATAAACAAATATTGATCATACAAGACATCTTGAGAACGTAGAACCATGCACCCATCGCGGAACCGCATAGATCGGAAAATCACTTATCCTCGAAGCCACTACTTCGATGTGTAATTCGACATTTATGTCCCACAAACAATTGAAAATATCGCTCGTAGGATGTGGAGCCGTATCCAAGCTATATTATGGCCCTGCATTGCTAGAGCTTGAACGAAATAGTGTTGTTCAGGTGGAACTACTATTTGATCCTAATTTGGCGAATATTCGGGAGATGCAAAAACTGTTTCCCTCTGCCAGGAGTGTGAATACATTAGATGAAATTGCTTTGGGCGGTGCTGATATTGCTATCATTGCATCTCCACCCCCATTCCATGCTCAACAAACAATACAATTATTAAACGCCGGGATTTCAGTATTGTGCGAGAAACCAATGGCTGCATCGCTAGCTGAGGCTGAGGCCATGATAGAAGCTGCTTCGGCTGCAAAGGGGTTGCTCTCCATAGGACTATTCCGCAGGTTCTTTCCTGCCGCTCAGATGATCCGGAAAATATTGTCCTTGGGTATCCTGGGAGAATTGAAACATTTTTCTTTTTCAGAGGGCGGCCAATTTCAATGGCCCGTGCAGTCGCCAGCCTATTTTAAAAAGGCCACTTCTGGCGGAGGTGTTCTTCTTGATGTGGGCGTTCATGTGTTAGATCTTATGATCTGGTGGTTTGGATATCCTGCTGAATTTTCCTATGAAGATGATGCGATGGGAGGAATTGAAGTAAACTGCTTATTAAAGCTACAGTTCTCTCAGGAATTCACCGGTGAGGTGCGATTAAGCCGCGACTGTGATCTACCTAATCGCTATTTGATTGAAGGCTCAAAAGGCTGGATGAGTTGGACCGTCAACGATGCCGTTG
>DASQNW010000011.1:0-2702 GCA_035644775.1 Chitinophagaceae bacterium
AACCACCTCGACCTCATGCTGGACCTGCCGTGGCAGGAGTATACAGAGGATGTTTATGACCTTCAGAAAGCGAAAAAAATTTTGGATGCCGATCATTACGGCATGGATAAAATAAAAGAAAGAATACTTGAGTACCTGGCAGTCCTGAAATTGAAGGGAGATATGAAAAGCCCGATCCTTTGCTTTTACGGTCCTCCCGGTATTGGGAAAACATCACTGGGCCGCAGTATTGCAAATGCGATTGGAAGAAAATACGTTCGTCTGAGCCTTGGCGGTATTCATGATGAAAGCGAGGTGCGCGGCCACCGCAAAACATACATCGGAGCTATGCCCGGCCGCATCATTCAATCGATAAGAAAGGTAAAGAGTTCCAACCCGGTGATGATACTCGACGAAGTAGATAAGGTAGGAAGTGATTTTCGCGGAGATCCCAGCAGTGCCTTGCTTGAGGTGCTGGACCCTGAACAGAATTACTCGTTTTATGATAATTACCTGGAGCTGGAGTATGATTTGAGCCGCGTGTTGTTTATTGCAACGGCAAATAATCTACAGACGATACAGCCTGCACTACGCGACCGTCTTGAGATCATTGAACTTAGCGGTTATGCGGTTGAAGAAAAAATCGAAATTGCAAAGCGTCACCTGATTCCAAAACAGCAGGAAGCACATGGACTGAAGACAACACAAATAAAAATCAGCGAAAAGGTGCTTGAGAAAATAATCCAGGATTATACAAGGGAGAGCGGCGTTCGTGAACTGGACAGGCATCTTGCAGCTATTATGCGCAACCAGGCCAAACAACTCGCGGTTAAAGGAAAGCTGAAGGCGTCACTTGCTGTTGCAGATGTTGAAAAAATCCTGGGTCGTGCACGATACTCTAACGAGATGTACAAAACTGCTAACATGGCGGGCGTGGCGGTGGGTCTGGCGTATACATATGTGGGAGGTGATATTTTATTTATAGAAGCAACCTCTAGTGAAGGCAAATCCGAACTGCGGCTCACAGGCAATCTTGGCAACGTGATGAAAGAAAGTGCAACTACAGCCCTATCTTACCTAAGTGCTAACGCTAAAAGATATGGCATGGACCCAAAGATATTTGAAACCAAAACCATGCATATTCATGTACCCGAAGGTGCGGTGCCAAAAGATGGACCTAGCGCAGGGGTAACAATGTTGACAGCACTGGCTTCGGCAATTACAGGCAAAAGGGTGAAGCCCTACCTGGGCATGACCGGTGAAATAACACTGCGGGGACAAGTACTGCCCGTGGGCGGTATAAAAGAAAAAGTTCTTGCTGCAAAAAGAGCAGGATTGAAAGAGATCATTCTCTGCTGGCAAAACGAAAAAGACGTGCAGGAAATTAACCCAGATTACATCAAAGGGGTGAACTTCCATTATGTGAAGACAATGAACCAGGTACTCGAACTTGCTTTGGATTAGCTATACTACTGCGCTGAACTGTTAGGACTCACTTAAAAATAGCTCAGGTTTGTTTTGGGGGTAAGGGTCAACAATGTTTCATACATCAAACGTATGGTCTGCTCTATGTCTGAACGATGCAACATCTCCACCGTAGTATGCATGTACCTCAGTGGAATGGATATCAATACAGAAGGACAACCATCGTTGGCGTAAGCAAAGGAGTCTGTATCTGTGCCAGTGCTTCTGGAGACAGTACGCAGCTGCACCGGAATAGCAGCACGTTCCGCCACATCCTGCACTACTCGTAGAAGTTTGTTGTGAACTGCCGGCCCGTACGATAGCGAGGGGCCTTTGCCACAGAAAGTCTCACCTTCGATCGCTTTGTTGATCATCGGAGTGGACGTATCATGGGTAACATCAGTGATGATAGCTACATCGGGTTTAATTCGCCGGGCAATCATTTCAGCACCTCTTAAGCCAATCTCTTCCTGTACTGCATTCACTATATAAAGACTATATGGAAGTTTTCTTTTGTTTTGTCTGAGTAACCGTGCCACTTCAGCAATCATAAATCCTCCAATGCGATTATCGAAAGCACGCCCTATAAAGTAATCGTAGGCCAGTTCATCAAAACCATCTGTATAAGTAATTACATTTCCTACGTGTACACCCAGATCTTCCACTTCTTTCTTATTGCGGGCTCCGCAATCGAGAAACAATGTTTCCACTTTTGGTGCAGGTTCTTTGTCGGCACTGCTTATCCGGGTGTGAATGGCGGGCCAGCCAAACACAGCTTTGACAGGTCCGTTTTTACCATGAATAATTACTCGCTGCCCTGGCGCTATCAGGTGATCAACGCCGCCGTTGCGTTTGAGGTAGATCAGCCCTTCGTTGTTGATGTAATTGACAAACCAGCTTATTTCATCTGCATGTGCTTCTATAACAACCTTGAATGATTGGTTAGGGTTTATGATGCCCACTGCAGTTCCATACGGGTCGGTAAACTGGTCGTCAATAAAAGGCTTCAGGTAGTTCAACCAAAGCTTTTGGCCTGAAGATTCAAAGCCAACCGGTGAGGGATTATTGATATAGTTTCTGAAGAATTCTAGTGATGGAGAAGTTAGTATTGATTCCTTGCCTGTGTTTCTTGATTTTTTTTCCGCTTTTGCCATTGCTCCCGGGTTATCCGGCAAATGTAATTAAAACCGAAAAAAGTATACATTCATCAGGCAACCAGGCGACGATTTGAAATTGAAGCAACCAGCTAGCGAATGACG
>DASQNW010000012.1:0-10454 GCA_035644775.1 Chitinophagaceae bacterium
GCAATCAGGAAAGATTTTCGATCCTGCAAGTCCAATAAATAATTCACCAAACAACAAAGGCATCCAGCAGTTACCTCCAGCACAACCCGCGTTTATTTGGTATCCTTACGACGAATCAGAAGAGTTTCCGCTGGTAGGAAAAGGAGGAAGGAATGCCATGGCGGGACCTGTGTTCTATACTGACCAGTTTACTAAAAACATGCAGCCATTTCCCGCGTACTACGATGGAAAGTTGTTCATATACGACTGGATGAGGAACTGGATTATGGCCGTTACAATGGACAGGGATGGAAACTATAAAAGCATGGAGCCTTTTCTCCCCTCATCAAGTTTTAGTAAACCCGTCGACATGCAATTCGGCGCTGACGGCGCCTTGTATGTTTTAGAGTATGGATCATACTGGCGTTCGCACAATGAAGACTCCCGGTTGATCAGGATTCAATACAACGCAGGCAATAGAAAACCAGTTGCACGCATTCAGGCCAGCAAAACCGTGGGTGCTACGCCGCTCACCGTTCATTTTTCTGCGGCAAATTCTTTCGACTACGATGACAATGACCACCTGTCCTATGCATGGAAATTTGATAAGCCGATGGTTCAATCGAAAGACTCGAGCACCACTTATACTTTCAGAACGCCCGGGATCTACAAAGTGCAACTGGAGGTGAGGGATGCAGCAGGAGAAAAGAATACAGCAACGATGGAGCTGAAAATTGGAAATGAACCACCGATCGTGAACATAGAAACTGTGGGTAACAGCTCTTTTTATTATGATAACGCAGCATTGAAATACAGGGTTAGAGTAAGTGACAGGGAAGATGGCAAGGTAGACCAGGTAAACCCTTCGGCTGTACGTGTCTCCTTTGATTATTTACCAGAAGGAAATGATATTGTCCAAACCGCACTTGGCAATAATGTTGATGTTTCCAATCCCTACCTCAAGGGTAAGGCGTTGATAGATAAGAGTGACTGCAAAGCATGCCATGCGTTGAACAAAACTTCTGTGGGACCATCATACACGCGGATCGCCAGCCGGTATAAAGGAAAGCAAGTAGTAAACACACTCGTGACCAAGATTATAAAGGGCGGTAGTGGAAATTGGGGAGAACAGCCCATGTCGGCGCATCCACAATTGAGCAAAGCAGATGCGGAGCAAATGGTCCGGTATATATTAAACCTGAGTGAAACCAAAAAAGCGGCAGCTGGGTCGCTACCATTAGTAGGCACGGTAACAACTAATAAACACAAAGGCACAGAAGGAACATATTTTTTGTCGGCGGCATATACCGACAAGGGATCAAAAGGAATAAAACCCATAGCAGTAAGGCAAACGATAAGACTGAGGCATCCTGTAGTGCCTGCTCTTAGCTCAGATTCCAGCAAGGGGGTGATGCGGGTGACACTCGATAACAAAATGAGGTATACAGAAGATGCCTCCTATATAGTGTTCAGGCAAATAGACCTTAGAGGTATCGGTGAATTGGTGTTTAAAGCCTCCTCCGCGAATATTGATGGTAATTTGGAACTACGTCTCGGCTCTCCGACAGGGAAACTTGTGAGTAGCGTGTTTATCGATCCAGATGCATCGTGGCGGGAGTACACTGCCTCTGTCGAGGCTGTGAACGAGCCTCACGACCTCTACTTTGTTTTCAAAGTGGCGAAAGGAGGCATTAGTATTTGGAATACGTTTGATCTTTCAACCATAGAGTTTAGAAGAAGAGCGGGAACTAACCCTTGAGATGTTTCATTTCAATGAGTGCTGAGAAATGCTAAGAATTGTATGTGCGAGCGTAATTAGCTATCAGGAATATTGCTGCTTTCAGAGTGTCCCAGATTCTTTTGGGGAGCTACTTTATCTCTGATTAACTGTTTTAACTCTTTAATCTCTGGAAAACGGCCTTGTTCTTTCCTGTCGAAAAGGGTGTCTTCGTTCACAAAAACCGTATAACGGCCGCTGATTTCACTCGGCCGCAGCAGCACGCCTTTTACTTCTTCAGAAAAAGTCGTCAACACTTCCTGAGCCATGTAAGCTGCTCTTAACAGCCAGCCGCACCTTGGACAATACTCAATTGAAATCGTTGGTTTCATAGCATCTCTTTGCAACTCCAAATTACCAGAAATCAGCGCAAATTATTTTTAATGCGACGAGAGGTTGTAGATCAGAGATAAAAGGACCATTCAAATGTTGCTATTGCAAACGAACGGTTGACATTTGAGGATTACGTGTAAATTGTAGTTCATCTATGGTTTTAATTCCAGTCCCGCGAATGATGGGAATGTATCCAACCAGAGAATAAGTTTTTTGCACCGTGCTAAGCTCGGGATGCGATTAAGCAGCTAAATTGAGCATTCTAAATTGCAGCAGGCACTGTAAGCAAATAGATTTAAATGATGAAAGAAGATTGCATTCAAAACAGCCGAAGAAAATTTCTCGGAAACTCGCTTAAGCTAGCCGCGGGATCGATTGCAGTTAACAGTTTTCCCACCATCGTTCCCTCGACTGTTTTTGGCAAAAACGCTCCAAGCAATAAAATCAATATCGGGCAGATTGGTTGCGGACGTATTGCAACAACGCATGATCTCCCCGAGACCTTCAAATATGATGTTGCAAGAATTATTGCCATTGCAGATGTGGATCGGGCGAGGCTGGCGGGTGGCAAGCGGCTTATTGAAAGCTGGTATGATAAGAAAACCGGCAAGTCAAGATACATAGACGTAAAGACGTACGAAGATTATCATGGCATGTTATCGAACAATGATATTGATGCCGTCATCATCAGCACTCCCGATCATTGGCATGCGCAACCTGCTATTGAAGCGGCGCTGGCAGGGAAGCACATCTACTTACAAAAGCCTACCTCACTCACCATCGAAGAAGGGCGTCAGATGAGTAATATCGTTCAGAAATCTGGTGTGGTGTTCCAGCTGGGAAGTCAGCAACGTTCCCTGAATCCATGGCCACAGTTCAAAAAAGCGTGCGAACTTGTAAGAAATGGCCGCATTGGCAAATTGCATACAGTTCACGTTGGCCTGCCTTCAGATCCAGCAGGTGGGTCAACAACAGAAATGCCCGTTCCGGAAAACTTGAACTATGATATGTGGCTGGGCTCTACCCCCTTTGTGTACTACACAATGGATCGTGTGCATTCACCCACCGATGTAGAATCAAGGCCCGGCTGGTTGCGGCACGAGCAATTTGGAGCAGGTATGATCACCGGCTGGGGCGTGCATCATATTGATATTGCGCATTGGGCCATGAATTCCGAGCTAACAGGACCTGTGGAAATAGAAGGTTGGGCGCATTTTCCCAAATCCGGATTGTGGAACGTGCATGGCGATTACGAGGTGAAAGCCAAATATGCAAACGGAATCAAAATGCTAATGAGCAGCAAAAATCCAAATGGCATTCGGTTCGAGGGCAGTGAGGGATGGATTTTCGTGTCGCGAGGTGATGTGGGCGTAACTGCAACAGACCCTGGTGCCGGTAACAGGCAGAAAGGTTTTGAAGCAAGTGATCCAACACTGTATTCTTCTGTAACCGGTCCTGCTGAAGTGCGTTTGTATGAAAGTGCTGAACAGCACGGAAACTGGCTCGATTGTATTCAATCAAAAAAGAAAACAATCAGTCCTGTTGAAGTAGCACACCGCTCCTGTAGTGCATGCCTGGTGGCGCATGCAGCAATGAAAATGGGACAGAAGCTTTATTGGGATCCGAAAACAGAAAGGTTTAAGGGCAATGTTGAAGCCAACAAATTGTTGTCGAGACCGCAGCGGTATCCTTATGGCACAAACTACATTATCGATAAATCGAAGAAGGCATGAAGCGCTTTTTGATCTTGCTTCTATTTATAATTACATCGTGCAAGACCGCACATAGAATCAGTTCACCTGTGGATAGAATCAATCTGATCACCCTTGATCCTGGTCATTTTCATGCAGCGCTCGTACAGAAATCAATGTATTCAAATGTAGATTCAGTAGTGTATGTATATGCGCCGCAAGGAAGTGATTTGGAGCTTCACTTGCAAAGAATCGAGTCATACAATAAGCGTTTGGATAATCCGACAAGATGGAAGCAGCAATTGTACACCGGTGCAGACTTCCTCGATCGAATGCTGCAGGAGCGCAAGGGAAATGTGGTGGTAATGGCTGGCAATAACAAGCAAAAAACCGAATACATTTCGAAAGCTGTAGAAGCAGGTTACCACGTGCTTGCCGATAAGCCGATGGCGATAAACAGTGATCAGTTTCAGCTATTGAAAAAGACATTTGAAACAGCTGCAAAAAAGAACGTTTTGCTGTATGATATCATGACAGAGCGGTATGAGATCACTACCATTCTACAACGCGAATTCTCGCTGCTGCCGGAAATATTTGGAGAGCTGGAAAAAGGAAGTCCAGAAAATCCGGCTGTTACAAAAGAGAGTGTGCATCATTTTTACAAGTATGTTTCTGGTAGTGTGCTTACACGACCTGCATGGTTTATGGATGTAAAGCAGCAGGGAGAGGGTGTGGTAGACGTAACCACGCATCTGGTAGATCTTATTCAGTGGGAATGCTTTCCCGAACAGATCATCAATTACGAGAATGATGTTCGGATCACGTCGGCACGCCGGTGGCCCACGAGCATGTCTTTGCCTCAATTCAGTGCTATTACTAAACTGAACACTTTTCCAGATTATTTGAAGAGCAGTGTAGAAAAAGACACTATTTTGGAAGTATATAGTAATGGTGAAATCAACTACACGCTTCGTGATGTGCATGCAAGGGTATCAGTGATATGGGCCTACCAGGCGCCTGAAGGCACCGGAGATACGCACTATTCGATCATGAGAGGGACGAAGGCGAACCTGGTGATACGGCAAGGTGCAGATGAAAACTATAAACCTGCTTTGTACATCGAACCTGCTTCGAAAGCTTCTGCTTTGTATGAGAATGCTTTAAGAGAGCAGCTGAAATCTATACAAAAAAATTTCCCGGGCATCGATCTGAAGAAGTTAGCAAATGGTTGGGAAGTTGTGATACCTGATCGATATAAAGAAGGGCATGAAGCGCATTTTGCAAGAGTAACAGAAAAGTTCCTGGAGTACCTGCAAAAGGGTAAGTTACCTCAGTGGGAGGTACCCAATATGCTTGCGAAATATTATACTACAACACAAGCACTGGAGGTGGCAATAAATACAAAATAGTGGCGAATTCAACTAAGATTATTATCACGCTCATGGCGTGTACGTTGATGAACTTTCCAAGATCGGCTGCACAGGCCATTGCAAAGTTCGAGATCAGCATAACTCAAGAAAAGGTAGGCCTTGCTATACCAGTGCATGTGTCGTTGCACAACATCACTTTTCTGCCTGATAGTTTATTGCAGCTTGTGGAATTGAAAGGCAGCAGTTCAAAACCAGTTGCTTTCCAGATCGACCAACGAGCAGGAAGAAGTTTGCACTGGATAGCGGATGGAAGGCTTGCGGGAAAGAAAACTTATGAGCTGAGAAAAGCAAAGGCTGGTGTATTTAAAGCTGCCATTGATTTTGCTAAAACAGATGCTACGCTTACCCTTTCAAATAACGGGAAGGACTTGCTACGTTTTGTTCATGGCATTGTAAATCCCCCAGCGGGAGTAGACACTGCTTACAGAAAAAGCGGCTTTATACATCCTTTATTTACTCCGAAAGGGCAGGAGCTGACACGCACTCAACCATCAGACCATTATCACCACTTTGGATTGTGGAATGCCTGGACAAGGTTGTTGTACCAGAATGACACCTTCGATCTATGGAACCTGGCTGAGAAACAAGGAACCGTGCGCTTTGCAAAATTTCTGTCGATCATTAACGGTCCCGTGTACGGCGAATACGAAGCGCTGCTGGAACATGTAGTCTTTCCGAAGAACCGAAACGAGAGTGTTGTCATCAATGAGGTGCAAACGATAAGGGTGTATCCTCCTGCAGGGGAACAGAATTATTACATTGTGGACATGAGTATGAGGATGAATTGTGCAACTCAAAGTCCTGTGAAGCTCCTCCAGTATAGATATGCGGGCTTGGGCATAAGAGCTACAGGAGAATGGAACCGGAATAATTCAACCGTGATGACTTCTGATGGCAAGAACCGGCGTCAGGCTGATTCCAGCAATGCAAAATGGTGTATGGTGCAGGGAAGCTTAGGGGCGGATCATGGCGGTTTTGTAATGATGTCGCATCCTACAAACTATGCCCATCCCGAACCTTTGCGGGTATGGCCTGAAAGTATGTATGATCGCGGCGATGTGTTTGTCAACTTTTCGCCCACCAAAATGCAAGATTGGTTGCTCGAGCCGGAAAAAACATATGTGTTGAATTACCGTTTCCTGGTCTTCAATGATGTATTGAAAAGCACTCAAGCTGAACTGGCCTGGCAGAACTATGCGTATCGGCCTGAGGTGATTATTAGAAAAGGAAAATGATAGAATGTTATGCCTAAATTGTATGGAATCATCTGTTGCTTGCTTGTTTTTTCTTCTCTTACAAGCTTTGCTCAAGAGAAATTCAATTGGCGGAATGTACGGGTTTTGGTTTATACAAAAAACGGAAAAGGTTATGTTCATGACAACATACCATATGCCGTACAGTGCATTCAACAGCTGTCATCGAAGCATGGTTTTATGGTAGACACCTCTTCTGATGCATCAGTGATGACCGAACAGAAGTTGAAGCGATACAAGCTCGTGGTCTTTACAAGTACAAACAACGATGTGTTCGATTCAGATCCACAGCGTTTGGCGTTTCGACGATATATTGAAGCAGGTGGAGGTTTTGTGGGCATTCATTCCGTTACAGGTACAGAGCGCAATTGGAAGTGGTTCAAGATGATGTTGGGTGGCAGTTTTGCATGGCATGCCAATTTTCAACAGTATACTATCAAAGTGATTGATGCTTCACATCCTTCCATGCAGGGTCTGCCTCTTTCCTGGCAGAAAGCAGATGAATGTTACTTTGCTAAAGAACTATATCCCGGGCCAAGAGCAATACTTGCCCATGACATTACTTCTTTAGACACCTCCAATGCTGAAGAACATAAAAAGATCAAAATGCATGCTGGTGGTTACGTTGAATTGTACCCCGCTGCATGGCTGCACGATTATGATGGAGGCGTCACCTGGTGTACCACCTTAGGTCACGACAAGAAAGATTACTCGGATCCAATTTTCACCAGGCATATTTACCAGGGGATCCGGTATGTCGCAGCCAAAGTGAAGAACATTGATTTCAAGAAAGCCTATGCCATTTCAAAGGATGATGCTGTCCGGTATTGATGAAGCAAATACTTCTGCAAGACATCAAGTAGAGCTCACAACGAAGAAAAAACACAAATTTTGAAAAGCAATTTCTCTCTAAACGGCAAGTTGATAGTTGTTACCGGTGGCACAGGAATACTCGGAGAAGCTTTTGTAACTGCTATTGCTCAAGCAGGCGGAGCAGTAGGCATTATGGGCAGAAATAAAACAGTAGCCGAAGCACGAGCCAAAAAAATTAACGATGAAGGAGGCCGTGCGCTGGCACTCGTTGCAGACGTAACAGATGAACAACAACTGCTGGCTGCCCGCAACCAGGTGATAGCTGCTTTTGGTAGGATTGATGGACTGGTAAATGCAGCCGGTGGTAACATCCCCGAAGCTGTGATTCAGCCGAACCAGGACGTATTTGATCTGAACATTGATGCCTTGAAACAAGTGATGCAGATAAATTTGTTTGGCTCTATTCTGCCTACGCAAATTTTTGGCGGGGCCATCCGCGACCACGGCAGCGGAAGTATTGTGAACATCTCCTCTATGGCGGCACAGCATGCTATTACAAAAGTATTGGGCTATAGCCTGGCGAAAGCAGCTATAGACTGCTACACAAAATGGTTTGCTGTAGAACTGGCAAAAAGGTATGGCGATAAAATAAGAATGAATGCTATTGCACCCGGCTTCTTTCTTACTGAGCAAAACAGAACCTTACTTACAGAAGAAGACGGCAACTTCACTGAAAGAGGCAGGCTGGTAATTAATAAAACGCCATTTAATCGTTTCGGCAATGCTGAAGAACTTACCGGCGCATTAATATACCTGCTTAGTGATGCTTCTAGATTTGTAACGGGTAGTGTCATCACCGTCGACGGAGGTTTTTCGGTCTTTAGCGGAGTATAGTAATTGTTTGCACTGTTGCGTGCTTTAGTCGCTGTTCACCTTCGCTCCACTCTCAAACAGGTGATGGTCTGGTGGGGACGCTACTATGTATTGCTTCCTTCAGCTAAAGATTGCCATTCAGAAAAATTGATCTAACACTGCGTTTTCCAAAACCGTGTAAAAGATCACCCGGCTATTGCCGGGTGAATATTCTTCAGAATTGTTTTTTCCGTGTGCCTGTACACGCTGCTATTATTTTTTCAGGAACGATAGCGCTCTAATAGTTAGCTTTTCCTGCTTAGCATATACCCCGCGAGACCTATTACTCCCAGTACGGCACCAAGCAGCAATCCTTCCTGTGGGTTTTTGTTCCTGGCTGTTATCATACTTGCTGATTCATAAGAAACTTCGGAAGGCACGTATTTCTCATCTTTATGGTTTGAAACAAGGTCCCAGTCTTCGTATCGTTTGCCGGTGAGGTGCGTCATCATTTCAAGCTCGCTTTGTCGCCGTTGTTTCAGTTGCTTCAGGTACTTTTTGCCTTCGGCACAATCCAAATCTCCGGTAGCTGGATGCGTAACAATATATCTTGCCTGGAAGCTCTCCTGATTGGGTGTTAGTTGAAACTGCAGGTCTTGCGGAAACGATTTCCTGTTATATCGTACATGCAGGCGGGTGAAAAAAACATCATCGCTCATCTCATCTTCATCGTCCCTATTATTCTCATTGAGCCACCAGACGCCTGCCTGCACTAGGTCGTGCGCTGATGGAGCAGTAGCTACACAGGGATCACATTTCACATAGTTCTTAGGACTGACATCCCAGGCGTACTCCAGCATTGCAATAGAGCGGCCCTCGCGGTTCCATTGGTGTTGGAAAAGATTCGTGTAGAAGTTTCCAAAATTATTCTTTACAAAAAGCGGAATGTTCTTTCCCGTTGGCATGCTTACTGTGCGGTAGTTGGTGCATTCGATTCTTCCCCTTTTTGTAAATGCATACACCAGCATATCCTGATCACCATCTGCATTGGCCATGCCAAGCCGGATCGGAAGCATAAATTTTTGAGAGTGAAAGCTGATTTGAATAGGTCTGAGAAAGTTACCGGGCAACTTTCTTTTCTCTGCTTCATTCACTTTCACTACAAAGAACTTCAAGTTGCTTTTGATGTATGGCTCGAGTACTTCATCCGCCCCAGGGGGTATTTTATAACCGTTCTCATTGAGCCATGTTTGCAATCCTGCAGATTCTTTAGCACTTAATATTAAAATGTCGTACTCACCAATAAGATATTTGGCTTCAATTTTCACACGTTTGTCTTCCCTTTTGGTTGCATATCCGGATACCATCACTTCATTCAAAGCTGCCGTTGGAGCAGTTTCCAAAGCGACGTCATATACACGAAGGCCGCACGGGTTCTGATCGTAATATTCAACTAGTCGTGGTTTACTGTATTCATTTAGAGTCGTAAAAATTCCCTGCTCCACTACTTTTATATCGCTCTTCTTCAACACTGTAGGCACCGGCACCACCATAGCAAAGTCCTTAAATTTGCCTTTAAAATCGTTATACATCGTGATAACGTTCCTGTTGCCGTCCCGCACCAATATTACTTGCGAGGTTTTGTTCTTAAGAGTACCGTCGGCTTTGCTTACGTAAAATCCGCAGAAAGCAAATGCTTCGTGACCTGTCATTGCCAGCAGTAAAAATGCTGCAGCGGTTTTTTTCATTAACGGTTTCATGACTATTTTTTTAAGTGATAAAATGGTGAGGTGCATTACAGCTTCTTTCCATTCAAAGCGTTTTGCTGTGAAAATGACATCTAATAGGGGCACCAGTGGTGCCGCTGCTACCAGCAGCCATATAGGTGTGTTGTTCATCCAGTGAAAAGCAATGAGGTAGAAAGAAAAAACAGCAATCAAGACTGCCCATATAATTCTCCCGAGCCAATGATCCGGTGATGTCCTCGGATCGGAGATCATGAAGAATGAGAAAACCAACAGACTTCCTGTGCTGACAGAGTGCAAGAAATAATCTAAGGGCCATCCGAGTACATGCACTTGTCGCCAATACAAGAGCAGTACGAAGGTGAAAAGAAAAGCCAGGCTCACGTCCAATTTCTGCACACGTGTTACCACGATAGTGCCCAAGGTGATGATAAAGAAAAAAATAACTGCATTGCTGCCCCATTGAGCCGGTGACAGCCATGCATCGCCCGTCAATAGCAAAGTGGCAACGATACCAAACGCTGAAGGGTTGAACAGGTGCTTTTCGCGAAAGCGAAAAACGTACTTTGAACAAACCGTCA
>DASQNW010000013.1:0-2883 GCA_035644775.1 Chitinophagaceae bacterium
TAACGTGGGTTTGAAGTTTCAGTTGTATAACAGCCTATTTACGTCACTTCCGTTTCACCGAATTGAAAAAACGGGCATTCTTCTCTCTCTGTTATTAAGCCATTGCGAAGAAGGCTATAAAAAGAAAAAAAGTCCATCCGAGATCATCGACGATTTTTTTGAGCGCTTCACTTATCACACGCAAAATAATGAGCGGGAGAAGATCGACTTATTATTCAGGTTTGTGCAATACGTTGAGCGGCAGGTAGTGCTTTTCGATGCACTGGAAGATGCGGCTTTTAAAGATGTCAATGATATTAATGGCGCTGGTACACTAAAGCATTTGGAGTCAGAAGTGTTGCGCACAAGTTCTGAAAAAGACCTGGCAGAAAAGCTGAAAGATTTTTCAATACGGCTGGTGCTGACGGCCCACCCCACACAATTTTATCCTGGATCTGTGTTAGGCATCATCAACGACCTGTCAAGAGCCGTGACGGAAAACAATGCTGCCCAAATCAATATGTATCTTCAGCAATTAGGAAAGACACCGTTCTTTAAAAAGCAGAAACCCACTCCTTATGATGAGGCAGTAAGTCTGATATGGTATCTCGAGAATGTCTTCTACAATGCTGCTGGCCGCATCATCACGTTCATCAAAGAACAGTTTCCGTATGTGGTACAAAGCGACCATCCTGTCATTACTATGGGATTCTGGCCAGGCGGTGATCGGGATGGAAATCCAAACGTGAAGAGTGATACCACTGTAAAGGTTGCCAATGCATTACGCACCAGCATTATCAAATGCTATTACTTGGACGTGCGCCGCTTGAAGCGGAGGCTCACCTTCAAAGGAATAGATGTTCTGTTGGCGGGCTTGGAGGAAAAGCTATACAACAACTTGTTCATTCCAGGCCACAGAACCGATATCACCAAACAGGAGATTGTCGATGTTCTGAACCAGATTCGTGATATCATTGTATATCAGCATAACGGCTTATTCCTTCCCCTGCTCGATAAGCTCATTAACAAAGTTTATGTGTTCGGATTGCACTTTGCATCGCTGGATGTGCGGCAGGAAAGCTCGGTACACAACACTGTTCTCGAGGCAGTAGCTGCCACGGAAAACATACTTCCAAAGAATTATTCCTCGCTAAGTGAGGGAGAGAAAATGGACATCCTGGCAAATACCGAAGGAAACGCCAACCCTGAACTCTACGCCGATGAGCTGATTAAAGACACGTTACTATCAGTGCATGCCATTAGGGAAATACAAGAATATAACGGCGAGATCGGTTGTAACCGGTACATCATCAGTCAATGTAACAGCGCATTGAATGTGCTGGAAGTTTATTCTTTGTTCCTTTTAAATGGATGGAAGAAGGAATCACTGACAGCGGATATAGTTCCCCTGTTTGAAACAATAGATGATCTAAAGCGTGCTTCTGCAATAATGAAGCAGTTGTATGAACACAAAGGATATCGAAAGCACCTGCAGCGTAGAAACAACCGTCAGACGATCATGGTTGGATTTTCAGACGGCACAAAAGACGGTGGCTACCTGATGGGGAACTGGAGTATATATAAAGCCAAAGAGAACCTTACAAGCATCTCAAAAGAATATGGTATTGACGTGGTGTTTTTTGACGGCCGCGGTGGACCTCCAGCTCGCGGTGGCGGAAAAACCCACAAGTTCTACGCGTCAATGGGCAAGAATATTTCTAACAAAGAAATCCAACTTACCATTCAGGGGCAAACTGTTAGCTCCAACTTTGGGAACGTTGACTCTGCCCAATATAATATAGAGCAACTGTTGAACGCCGGCATAGCCAATGATCTTTTTTCAAGAAAGGAAACTTTGCTCGACGAAGCGCAAGATCGGCTGATCCAGGAGCTCGCAGAAGAAGGCCTCAGAGCTTACAACAGGTTAAAAGATCATCCTGATTTTCTTTCATACTTATCGCATGTGAGCCCATTGAAATTTTACAGCGAAACAAATATTGGAAGCAGGCCGGCTAAAAGAGGCAGTTCAGGCAACCTTAGATTAAAAGACCTGCGTGCAATTCCATTCGTAGGTGCCTGGAGCCAGCTAAAACAGAATGTGCCGGGCTTTTATGGCGTTGGAGCTGCCTTGCAATACATGGATAAAAAAGGGCGCCTTGGTGAAATAAAGAAACTTTATCAATCCTCGTTGTTCTTCAGGACATTGATCGATAACTGTGAAATGGCCATGAAGAAATGCTTCTTTCCTTTAACGGCATTTCTATCCGATCATCCGCAGTATGGGGCCTTGTGGAACGACATATCAGGCGAATACGAATTAACGTTGAGGTACATTTATCTGTTGACAGACAAGACTGAATTGATGGGAGATTACCCAATAGATCAACTTTCAATTCAAATGAGGGAGAAAATTGTGTTACCCATCACAACTATTCAGCAGTTTGCAATGGCACGCATCCGGGAAATTGATCAACAAAAGCAAAGTGTTGCTATCAAAGAGTCTTTGGAAAGACTGGTGGTGCGGTGTTCATTTGGCATTATAAACGCCGGAAGAAATTCAGCATAAAAAAAGAGGCAGTTTTTGGCTGCCTCTTTTATCACGTTTTATCCAAAAATCAAAACTGATAAACAACTGCTACTAAAGCTGATAAAGTACTTTTTGTTGCTTCGTCAGCGCGTTTAATAAAGATCTCATCTTTTGCACTATCCATGCGTAGTTCCGGAATGATGGTTAAACCACCTACTTTGCAGTTTGCAGAAAGTGTTGTGGCGAAAATGTTAGTTGCAGGTGCTGCACTCGCTCCTTTTTCGTTGTTGAAATATTCGCCTCTCAATGTAAGTCCGAAAGTAGAAGTAGGATCCATGTTCAGGTAAAGAGCAGAGCCCCACCATTTTTCGCTGTTA
>DASQNW010000014.1:0-2312 GCA_035644775.1 Chitinophagaceae bacterium
ACCGGCTATAACAAGTTTTACTCTAAATCGGGTTTACCCGCCGTGGCACCACCCTGGGGCACACTAACTGCTATTGATCTCAATTCAGGTGAGCAGGTTTGGAAAACCGTTCTCGGAGAGGATTCTGTTTTCAAAGCGAGAGGTGCGAAGGACACGGGCACCGAAAACTACGGAGGGCCGGTAATTACAAAAGGCGGTCTGTTGTTTATTGCAGCAACGAAAGATCGAAAATTCAGAGCCTTCAACAAAAGAACAGGGCAGCTGCTGTGGGAGACCACCTTACCGGCAGCAGGGTTTGCAACACCTGCCACTTACGAAATCAATGGGCGGCAATATGTAGTGATCGCATGTGGCGGTGGCAAACTTGGCACTAAGTCAGGAGATTCTTATGTGGCCTTTGCCTTACCAAAAAATAGTAAAGAATAGCTTCGCTTGACGGTCTGGATCTGCATCAACATTGCCAAGAAAGTTTACAGACATGTAAAATTTTATACACTTTCAACCTGCACCTACATCTAATTTTAATTCTCTGAACCATTGCTAGTCTGCTTGACCATGTTCCTGTTAGCACTTGTTTTAGTGTGTTTTTGGTATTGCAGATTTTACAGCCGCATAAACAATCACCTGGTATGTTAACCAACAAGCAATATCGAACCGCTTTCATTTTAGTTACTTCCTTGTTTTTTTTGTGGGGCCTGGCTTACGGACTATTAGACGTCTTAAACAAGCATTTCCAGGAGACCTTAAACATCACTAAACAGCGTTCCACTCTATTGCAGGCTGCCTACTTTGGCGCCTATTTTTTTGCAGCATTACCTGCAGGAATTTTTATGAGCAAAGCTGGATATAAGAAAGGGATCATTGCTGGATTGTTGTTATATGCTGTCGGCGCCCTTCTTTTTTATCCTTCGGCTGAAAACGCAAGCTTTCCATTTTTTCTGCTGGCGCTTTTTATCCTGGCTACCGGCCTCACGTTTTTAGAGACAGCAGCCAATCCATACATGACTGTTTTGGGGCCACCCGAAACATCTGCCTACCGCCTCAATTTTTCTCAAAGCTTCAATGGTGTTGGGTCTTTTATTGGGCCAATCATCGGCGGTGCATTGTTTTTTGGTGGAGAAACATCCGGAGAAGAAAACCTCGACTCGGTAAAACTGGTGTACATAGCCATCGCGGCATTGGTGCTGCTTATTTCTTTTTTGTTTATGCGAACGAGTATGCCTGAAATAAAAGAGGAGGAGTTAGTTTCTGGCAACACGCAGGAGAAGACAAAAAGCCTGGTTCAGCAGCGGCATTTTATCTGGGCCGTTGCAGCTCAATTTTTTTATGTAGCTGCCCAAGTAGGTATTGCGGCATTGTTCATCAACTATTGCACGGAAAAAGATTTAGGAATATCTAACGAAAGAGCTTCGTATCTTCTGTCCGGTGCACTTTTGTTGTTTACAATCGGTCGTTTTGTTGGGACTGCTTTAATGAAGACGATTGCACCCTACAAACTCCTGGCTCTTTACTCATTGATAAATATTGCGCTTTGTGTGGTGGTGGTGTGGATGGAAGGAATGCTGACGATCTATGCATTGATGGCGATTTTCTTTTTCGAGTCAATTATGTTTCCCACCATATTTGCACTAGGTGTAAAAAATCTTGGTGCTAACACCAAGAAGGGAGCATCTTTCATTATTATGGCGATAGTTGGTGGAGCCATCATGCCATACATTATGGGATCACTTGCAGAATCGCATTCTACACCATTTTCTTATATCGTGCCCTTAGCTTGCTTTGTGATTGTGTTGATCTTCGCGTTGTACGGATATAAAATAAAAGAAAATCATGAACCGGTACTGTCTCGCACTCGATCTTAAGGATGATCCTGCATTGATTTCAGAATACGAGCAATATCATGAAAAAATATGGCCCGAAATTGAAAAGAGTATAAAAGAAAGCGGCATTGAATTGATGCAGATCTATCGGACGGGAAACCGCCTGTTCATGATTATGGAAACAGACGAAAACTTTAGCTTCGATAGAAAAGCGGCAGCTGATCAAAATAATGAAAAAGTGCAGGAATGGGAAGACCTGATGTGGAAGTATCAGCAGGCCTTGCCTGGTGCAAACGCTGGAGAGAAGTGGGTGTTGATGAAAAAAATCTTTGAACTATAAACTTGAAATCACTTGGAATGACCAAGGCAGTACACATATGATTACAGAAGCAACTGATATCACGTCCCGTGAAAAAGAGTACCTGCAGATTCACCCTGCAGATAATGTGTTGGTAGCCCTAAAGGATATCAGGAGTGGCACTCTTGTAAATT
>DASQNW010000015.1:0-13808 GCA_035644775.1 Chitinophagaceae bacterium
TGTATCCTCAATATGTTTTTCGAAGCTGTCATTCTCGAGATCGTTTACCACAGCCACACCTCCCTGTGCATATTTTGTGTTTGTTTCGTCGGCTGTGGCTTTTGTGATGATAGTGACAGTTTTTTCAGGAAAGTGTTGTGCTGTCTTCAATGCGTACACCAATCCTGCTATCCCTGAGCCGATGACTAGAAAATCTGTTTGCATGCCTTGAGAAGTTGTTGTATATCCAATGCAAGTACCCTTGTACGTCCACTAACTTTGTCTAACTCATATATAAGCACCACGTTAGGTTATCAACACGGGTCTATCGATCCATGCTTCATTTTCTTTCAAGAGATTAATCAACTCTTCTACAGCCACCTCACTTGGCACATTCCGCTTCACCACTTCTTTTCCTTTATACAGAGTAATTTTTCCAGGTCCACTACCCACGTAGCCAAAATCTGCATCAGCCATTTCACCGGGCCCATTTACAATGCAACCCATAATGGCGATTTTTACGCCTTTTAAATGGTTCGTGACCGCTCTGATTTTTGCTGTTGTTTCCTGCAGATCGAAAAGGGTTCTCCCACAAGAGGGACAACTGATATATTCAGTTTTGGAAATCCGTGTACGTGTGGCTTGCAGAACAATAAATGCCGTATTGTTAATGAAATGCTCTGCACTTTCACTAATACCAGTTGATGAATAGCGCCTGCCGGAAAGCTGATTGCTAAAATTGGTATATGCACCGGCTGTCATTCCAAAGCAAACGCCATCTCCGAATCCATCCAGCAGGAGGGCGCCGGCCTCAGTTGCATAGTGCACAAGGTGCTCGTCTGCGGTTGACCAATTGCTATCGCTGATAATCACTGCAGGATTTTTTATTTTTCTATTTACCAGTTCTACAAACATTCTACGCACGGCCTGGATGGCATTGCGGCAGGTGCTGCTCAAACAAAGAACTACTGTCGGATCGTTGGCAACAGCATCTAAGTGAGTATAGTCGTTGATGGGAGTGTCATCGCTAAAACAATCCAACATTACGAAGTTCAAGTCGCTACTTTTCAGTTCTGCATCAGCAAAGCCAGAAGCATCAAAAATTGGAAAATAGGTTTTAGCGAAGTCTTCTGCCCCAGTTGTCGCGCTGGTCATTGCTTCAATCCAAGTGGCAGGATATACAATCAATTTAAGAGTTCCTGGTATTGCGAAGTCCAGGACCTTATTGCCTATGAACACATAGTCAGCAGCAGTATCAGAGATGTTCCATTTGTCTGTCGCTTCATCATACGTGTAGCCGATGCTTTGCAGATGAGCAGGGCTAAGGTTTGGAAGCTTGCTAAGATCAGCTATCACTGCAGGCACATGAGCTCCTCCAACTTTATCCACCGCATACGTTTCGCGGCGCACATATTCAAAAGGTGAATAGGACAATTGCGTAACAGGTGGAATCAAACCGCCAGACGTCTGCTGCGGTGAACTACCGGTGACTACATCGCTTTTTGACAGTAAAGCAACTCGCTTTACGATATCTCTACAAACAGGAATCTCAAATTCAGGATCTTCTGTTAACGATACTCTGATAGTATCACCGAGCCCATCCTGAAGCAACGTGCCTATACCTATTGCACTTTTGATACGCCCATCTTCCCCATCGCCAGCTTCAGTTACTCCCAGGTGCAGAGGGTAACACTCGCCAAATTCATCGTTCATCGTTTTCACAAGTAATCGGTAGGCTTGTACCATCACCTGTGGGTTGGAGCTTTTCATGCTCAGCACAATATTGTGATAGCTCTCAGCTCTTGCAATTCTGAGAAATTCCATAGCACTCTCCACCATACCTATTGGAGTGTCCCCATATCGGCTCATGATGCGGTCACTCAACGAGCCATGATTGGTGCCGATACGCATGGCTGTACCATACTCTTTGCAGATCCTGACGAGTGGGGTGAATCGTTCACGTATGCGGTCGATTTCCTCGAGGTACTGTGAATCTGTATATTCTAAAAGTTCAAATCTCTTTTTGTCGATGTAGTTGCCCGGGTTTATACGAACTTTCTCTACGATCCTCGCCGCAATTTCTGCTGCATTTGGCGTAAAGTGAATATCCGCCACTAATGGTGTAGCAAAGCCTCTTTTCCTCAACTCATTTTTGATGTTAATGAGGTTTTCTGCCTCTCGTTTAGAGGGCGCCGTTATTCGAACGAGTTCAGCGCCAGCTTCTATGCAGCGGATGCTTTGCAACACAGTAGCCGCCGTGTCCATTGTATCAGTCGTTGTCATAGTTTGCACCCTTATTGGGTGAAAATTCCCTAACGACAGATCACCAATCTTCACCTCTTTAGTTGCCAGTCGTTTGTATTCAGTGATACTTTCACAATAAAGCTGCATGTAAGATCGCAATTAAGTAGGTGGCAAATGCCTTAGTTGAGAAGGCAAAGGTAGTTAAGCAGAATTAAGAGGTATCAACTGATCTGCTAAAGTTATCTGTATCACCGGCATTCTGACGATTACCAGTCTTTCGGCTGAGGAGACCCCCCTTGCTGCTCCTGCATTCTCTGTTGGATCTTTTTCTCTTTCTCTTGCAGCTGCTCAAGCTTACGTTCCGCTTCCTTTTGTGAAATGTTGGATTGTGAGCTTTGGTTTTGTTGCTGGTCTTGCTGTTTTTGTTGTTGCTTTTGCTTCAGTTCCCGAAGTGCCTTCTGCAGATTTTCCCTGGCCATTCGGTCATCAGGGTTCAGGCGCAGCGCATTTTTGTAATCCTGAATACTTGCTTCCAGATCTTTTTGCCTGGTATTGATTACCCCCGCATTGTAAAATGCTGATGAACGCGTGTATTGTCCAGATGCATTCTCACTGAGTGCTTTTAATATCTCTGTCGCATCATCATATTTCTTTTGTTTGTAAAGTGCATTTGCCAAATTAAACTGCGCAGTTGTATTTGCCGGATCGGATTTCAATACAATTCTGTAATGCTTTTCTGCAAGATCAAACTGGCTCATTTTATAGTAGCTGTTGCCAATGGAAATGTTTTCTTCTATACTCTGTGCAAAGGCAAATAAGACCAGACAGACAGATGCAGTAATTGCAACAAAACTTCTCATGCTACAACTTTCTTTTTATCAGGAATGAAAATCTCGATTAATATCAATAACAGCATGGGTAAAACTACCCACCAGTAAAAGCTTGTATACGTAAGCGACGAAGCGTCTGCCACAGCCACTTTTTCTATCTGCGACAGATGAGCCGCTAAGACGTCTGTGCTTTCTTTAGCATTGGAAAAAAGTACATATTGCCCCTTTGTGAGTGCAGCCAATTGCATCAAAATTTCTTCGTTGAGCTTTGATACGACCACGGCACCATTGAGATCACGTTTCACACCGCCGCTGATGGTATCTTTTATGGAGGTGCCGCCGGGTGATCCTATGCCAACTGTATTGATCATTATTCCCTTTTGCAAAAGCTCATTTGCTTTTTCCAAAACGTTTGCATCATGGGTTTCTCCGTCAGTAATCAGGATGATGGCTTTGAATCTTTTTGAGTCCTGCTGAAACGCAAGCTCTGATTTTTCCAAAGCGTCTCCAATAGCTGTGCCCTGTGTTTTAAAGGCGGAAGGTGCTGCAGCAGAAACTACAACTTCAGCAGCATTTCTGTCAAAAGTAAGTGGCATGCGCACATACGCATTGCCTGCAAAAAGCACAAGGCCGATCCTGTCATCTGGCAAGCGACGCATGAGGGAATAAATGAGGCGTTTTGCATTTTCCAAACGGTTGGGAACAATGTCATCTGCAAGCATGCTGTTACTTACATCCAGTGCTATCATGATATCTATTCCTTTGCGGGCTTCAGCGGTCGAGTAGTCGGGCTGGCGTGGATGGGCTATTGCAATGCAACCTAATGCAAAAGCTATCAGGAATAAAGCAAATTTTAGGGCTGATTTAAGAGGAGAATATTCTTTGTAAAGTTCTTTTACAAGCCTCGGATCGCCTATCTTCTTCACGGTCCTCTTCCTCCAAAGCAGATAAACCAGGTAAAGCAGCAGAAACAGCGGTATAGCGGTTAAGGCCCATAGGAATTGCGGATATTGAAATTGCCAGTTCACTTAAATTGGTTTCAGGGAGAAAGTATTACGCTAATTTATCTTCTCCCTTGCATAAAGCCTAATTGTTTGAGAATGCCATGCAACATGTTGAGGCGAATCACGGAAAGGTCGGCCTCACTGTCTTTGGTCTCCACATTCAGAACGAAAAAAAAGGGGTGTTTATTTTCAACAATCCATCCGGTGATCCACGCAAGCTGATTGCCCTTTTCAGTTTTGCCCCAGCCGGTTTTGTAGCTTAGCTGGTAATCGGTGGTATTTTCAAACAGCATTGCACGCTTAACTATTTCCTGGTTTCTTTGGTGAAACGGCAGTTGATGGAAGTACAGTCTCTTTACCAATCCAAGCTGTTCATCGGCGCGAACTTTTAAGCTGTTGTCCAGCCAGAATGAATCTATACGGCTGATCTTTCTATTCCCGTAGCCAAGGCTGTCGAGCCACAATTTCATCGTGTCTTTTCCTATTCTTCTTGCCACCTCCTGGTACCATGGTACACACGAAACCCGGAAAGCCTGGTACATACTGAGGTCAGCATCGCATTCTGTGCGGCCGCTGCCTACGCCGTTCCACCTGATCACCATGCTATCGTCTGTTATAGTTCCAGTCTGTAATCCTATGAGTGAGTTGACGATTTTAAAGGTTGATGCGGGGAGGTAAGCACTGTCTCTATATCGTTTTAAGTTATAAATAGTGAAATCACCAGTTTGATTGTCGAACAATCCAAAGCAGCCAATAACCTTATTATCATTAAAATATTTCCCTAGCGAATCTTCCACGTGCACGTTGTTCGGTGAACAGCCACAGAGCAGTAGCGATATGGCGATTGTTGCAAAAAGTATCCTCATCAAAATGCAAATGATTTCCGCAAAGGTAAAGATGTGGGCACATCGTAGCCTGCATGGAAAGAAAGCATTAAGAAAGCTGCATCACAGCCTGAAGAAGTAAACCGGGTCTATACAATTTTACCGTCTTTCATCACAAGCATACGATCACTTTGTTGGGCAAGTTCTTCGTTGTGTGTGACGATAAGGAAGGTTTGACTGAATTGTTTGCGCAGATCAAAAAAAAGGTTGTGAAGGTCTTTCGCATTGGCAGAGTCAAGGTTTCCCGACGGTTCGTCGGCAAACACAACATCGGGATTATTGATCAAGGCGCGAGCCACTGCTATCCTCTGCTGCTCACCACCAGAAAGAGCGTTTGGTTTGTTGTTCAATCGATCTTTCAAGCCAAGGAGCAACAGCAATTCTTCTGCTCTCTCGCTTACCTGGCCTTTCGATTTACCACCATTAAGCCATCCGGGGATGCAAACATTTTCTATAGCAGAAAACTCCGGCAACAGATGATGGAACTGAAAAACAAATCCAATATGCTTGTTTCTAAAGGCAGATAATTTTCTTCCCTGCAAGGCCGTGATGTTCTGGGCGTTCAACATTACTTCTCCATTATCCGGCTGATCAAGTGTTCCTAAAATGTGTAGCAGCGTGGATTTTCCAGAGCCGGAAGGACCAACTATGCTTGCTATTTCACCCTTCTGAATCTCGACATCAACACCCTTTAAAACTTCCACCGCTCCGTATCGTTTGTAAATATTCTTTGCAGAAAGTATAGCCATGCCGATCACGTATAATTCAAATATCTATAATCAAAGCCGTTCAGCAAAAGCTTGTTTTTCGAGGCTTTACACATCATTTGGAAAATTGCTGAATAAACCTACATTTGCGGGAATTTCAAAGCCATAGCCGGGAAAGCTGGCATAGAAATTATTGATCAAAAAGAAAACAATTACTCCTTAAAAAACTATACAATGTTCTGGACCTTAGAACTTGCTTCCTACCTTGAAGATGCACCATGGCCGGCAACCAAGGATGAGTTGATCGACTACTCTATCCGCTCCGGCGCACCCATCGAAGTGGTTGAAAACTTGCAGGAGTTGGAAGATGAAGGAGAAGTGTATGAAAGCATTGAAGATATCTGGCCCGATTACCCATCGCAAGAGGACTTTCTTTTTAATGAAGACGAGTATTGAAAATTATCAACCTCTTTATAAAAAAAAGTCCCCCCGGGACTTTTTTTTATGTTGTGCATTTACTGTTTCTGGTCGGCACTCATTGATCTTACAATTGCCTCGCTCACACCTGTAAAGCTAAAGCCTCCATCATGAAATAGGTTTTGCATCGTAACGTATCGAGTGAGATCACTAAACAACGACACGCAATAGTTGGCGCAGTCCTCAGCAGATGCATTTCCCAGGGGGCTCATCTTCTCCGCATAATCAATAAAAGCATCAAAGCCTTTCACGCCGCTACCCGCAGTGGTACGGGTTGGTGATTGTGAGACAGTATTCACCCTCACCTTTTTCCTTACGCCATAATGGTATCCAAAGCTTCTGCAGATGCTCTCTAGTAACGCTTTTGCATCCGCCATTTCGTTATAATCAGGAAACACCCGCTGCGCGGCAATATACGTGAGGCCTACTACACTTCCCCATTCGTTCAAAGCATCCATCTCCCACGCAGTGCGCAATACCCGGTGAAGACTTGTGGCAGAAATGTCTAAGGTTTTTTGATTCCACTCGTAATTCATATCGGTGTAATGCTTTCCTTTCCGTACATTCAAACTCATACCGATTGAATGAAGCACGAAATCAATTCCTCCATTAAACTGCTTCTGAGATTCTTCAAATAATTTTTTTAGATCTTCCATATTAGTCACGTCAGCGCCGATTACAGGCGCCCCAACAGCCTCGGCCAGTTTGTTAATCTCTCCCATTCGAAGTGCTACGGGTGCATTGGAAAGAACCAACTGAGCACCTTGCTCGTGGCATTTTAATGCTGTTTTCCACGCTATAGATTTTTCATCCAGTGCTCCGAAAATAATTCCCTTTTTACCGGCTAATAATTGATTAGACATGAACTGCGTTTTTAAAATTCCGTTGGCAAACTTGGCAAAAGTATGTACAAAAACATTCTGACTCTTAGTTCATCACCATCTCACGAGCATTATCAAGAGCGGCTGCCGTGGGCTTTTCTCCACTTAGCATCTTAGCAATGGCCACTATTCGCTCGTCTGTTGATAGCTGCTTTACCTGGGTGCTGATAGAGTTATCTTTTACCGCTTTGTGCACGAAAAAGTGCGCATCGGCTTTACCGGCTATCTGTGGCTGGTGAGTGATACAAATCACCTGTCTTTGCTTGCACAAATCCTTCATGATGACGCCTACTTGCTTTGCTGCCTCGCCAGAAATGCCGCTGTCTATTTCATCAAAGATCAATGTAGGCAAGTTGATAGACTCAGCCACGAGTGATTTTATACAGAGCATCAGCCTGCTTAATTCTCCGCCGCTGGCTACCTTACGAAGAGGCTGCAATTGGTTTTTCTTGTTTGCATCAAATAAAAACTCCACAACATCAATTCCGCACGCGTTTAACGTGGTAGGTGTAAGTTGCACTTTCAGGTGTGATGCTGGCATGCCTACCTGGTGAAGCATAGCGTTCACCTTTTGTTCAAATGACTTTATAGTTTCTTTTCTTTTTTCAGAAATTATTGTGGCCATTTCCTGCGTCGATTCGAAAAGCTGCTTTGCGGATTTCTCAGCGAGTTGAATATTATCATCAATATCCAATACTGATTGTAGCTTCTGTGCAAGCTCCTCCTTTATGGCCAACAACTCATTAGTGGATTTTACTCCATGCTTTTTCAGAAGCCTATAACCAAGTGAAATTCTCTCATTTATCTGCTCTATAGAAGCTGCATCGTAGTCAATACTCTCATGAATGCTCTCCAGATCGCCTGCAACATCCTGCAGCTCCACGTATGCAGCTTCTAGTCTGGCGATGAGTTCAGGAAGCCTGGGGTGCATTGTAGTATATGGCTTCAAGTAATTTACTGCCTGCTTTACCTGCCTGTTTACAGGGTCTTCACTTTCTTCAAAAATAAAGTAGCTCTTTAATAAGGCGCTCTTAACTTCCTCGGCGTTCGACAACAGTTTCAGTTCTGCTTCCAGTTTTTCAAGTTCGCTCTCATTGAAAGCCGCTTCCGCCAATTCATTGAACTGAAACTGGTGGAAGTCCAGCTCTTTTTCAAACTGCTTTTTTGTTTCGGTCAGCTGATGTAGTTTTCTTTGTGCCGCTTGCAGTTCGGCATACGCTCGCTGGTAATTCTCTAACAAAAGAAGATTTCCTGCGAGTGCATCCAGCACTTCACGTTGAAAATCGCTTTCTCCTAACTCTAAAGTATCGAACTGCTGATGAAGGTCAACGAGCAAGCTGGCAATACGTTGCAATTGAGACAAATTAACTGGTGTGTCGTTTACAAATGCACGAGATTTTCCATTAGGAGCAATTTCTCTGCGGAGAACCATTTCTTCATGAACATCGAGCTCGTGTTCCTGCAAAAATTCAGTGATGCCTTTTAGGCTATTGCTGTTATTGAAAACCCCTTCAATCACGCATTTACGTTCACGATCGAGCAAAGCAGCAGTATCTGCCCGCTCACCCAGGATTAATCCAAGTGCGCCGACGATAATTGATTTGCCAGCTCCGGTCTCACCGGTGAGTATATTAAGATGTGCGGAAAAATCGATCTCCAGTGCTTCTATGATCGCATAATTCTGTATGGATAACCGGCTCAACATACCGGTAACAAATTAAAGCAATTTAAAGAGTCGAAGATTTTACAGAACAGGATAATTCAAATAAAAAAACCCTCCGCAAGCGAGGGGTTCATTTAAAAGCAAATACTTTATTTCGCCTCAACAGTCTCGTTCAACTCACCGTCAATTAAAATGCGACCGCAGTTCTCGCACACCATGATTTTTTTCCGCTGCTTGATTTCGCTTTGCTTTTGAGGTGGAATGGAATAAAAGCAGCCACCGCATGCATCCCTTTCTACAGGCACCACTGCCAGCCCATTGCGGTAGTTGTTTCGTATTTTTTCATAACTGGCAAGCAATCTTGGGTCAACATGAGAACGGGCATCATCTGCTTCTGAATTAAAGTGTGTTTCTTCCTTTTCTGTAGCAGCAATGATTTTCTCCAATTCTCCTTTTTTCGAGTTTAAAACCCCTTCTTTAGCCGCAATCGTTTTCTTAGCTTTTTCAAGTGCTTGTGCCTTCTCAGCTATTTCTTCGTTAGCATCTTTGATGTGTTTTTCGCAAAGCTTTACCTCTAACTGCTGCATTTCAACTTCTTTGTTGATTGCTTCAAATTCACGGTTGTTCTTTACGTTTTCACTCTGCTTCTCGTATTTTTTAATGAGCGCCTGTGCCTCTTTTATTGCTTCTTTCTTCTGCTCGATAAATTCTGTAATGCCGTTGATCTCTTCCTCGATTCTCAATTGCCGTGCATGCAATCCCTGAATCTCATCTTCGAGATCAGCAACTTCCATCGGTAGTTCGCCTTTTAAGACCTTTATTTCATCCAGCTTGGATTCTACTTTCTGAAGCTTTACAAGAGAGCTTAGCTTTTCCTCTACTGAATAGTCTTTAACGCTTGCCATAAATTATTTCAGATTTATTTTTTGATCATTGCGTGAACAGGTGACGTGAACTTTTGAGTGCGCTACCGGTATTGAGCAAGCTCCGTTTTTCTGTTCTAAGCAAAATACCTAACCGGGTTTGTGTTGACTTTTGTTTTAAGGAGTGCGAAGGTAGGAAATTTTTGAGCTAAAAGCTCATGCAACAGCTCTACAGTAAATTGCTCGCTTTCGTAATGTCCGATGTCTGCAATGAGCATTTTGCCTTCTGCATCGAAAAACTCATGGTATTTCATATCTGCCGTAACAAACGCATCTGCCTGCTGCTTTAAAGCTGTTTTGGTCAGAAAGCTTCCTGCACCCCCGCAAACGGCTACTTTTTCTATTTTTTTCTGTATCAATGCCGTGTGCCTGATAACGCCGGTGCAAAACGTATTGCGTAACAATGCCAGAAAGTCCGCCTCTACAATCGGCTCCTCTAAAACACCAATGATTCCTGCTCCGATGCCGTAATGCACGTTTTCCATTGTAAAGATGTCATATGCTACCTCTTCATAAGGGTGGTTATCGACCAAGGCTTTTACAATTTGAAGCTCGAGGTAGGCGGGATAAACAATTTCAATTTTGGTTTCCCTTTCAAGGTGCCGTTTCCCAACTTCACCTGTATATGGATCAGCGCCCTGCTCTGCTTTAAAGGTTCCGGTTCCCTCGCTGTTGAAACTGCATTCCGAATACTTCCCTATATGTCCAGCTCCGGCATTGAAGAGTCCCTGCCGCACATCTTCTGCCTTATCGAGTGGCGCAAAGGTTATGAGCCTTCGCAGCACTTTTTTCTTAGGGCTAAGAACGGTGAAGTTGCGGATGCCTATTTTTTCCGCAATTTTTCGGTTCACACCCATCACTACATTATCAAGGTTAGTGTGCGCAGCATAAATAGCAATGTTGTTTTTTATGGCGTCAATCACTACCTGCTCCACGTACGTGTTACCATTAATTCTTTTCAGTCCTTTGAACACGATGGGGTGATGCGCTATAATAAGGTTACAGTTGTTGGCAACGGCTTCGGCAATTACTTCAGCCGTCACATCGAGCGTGCACAAAGCACCGGTACAATCCCATGAACCAGCACCGGTTATCAGCCCTGCGTTGTCATATTCCTCCTGCAGTTCGGGTGCAGCAAAGGATTCTATAACAGCAAGTATTTCCTTAATTTTCATGCGTGTAAGTTAAGTATTGATGATGTGATGAGGAGGTGCACTAATCTATAAATCAAACAAAGGCATTGGGAGCTTATTCTGGAAGTGTTATTGAGCGTATAGTGAAGGCATTTCAGCCGGACCGTAGCAGAACCCTGCAAAGCATCCAGCGAAGGCAGATGGCAAAGCGAATGCGGAGGCGATTTCGCAACCATGTACGAGACGCACTTTTGATGTTTACAGGAATACTTTCGGCGGGGTTCGGTTTGAAAGGATTTCTCATCCCAAACGGCTTTATTGATGGAGGGGCGATGGGTATATCTCTGCTCATTAATCAGCGCACTGATATTTCTCTATCGGTACTAATTATCCTGATCAACATTCCTTTTTTAATGCTTGGCTACCGGCAGATAAGCAGGGCGTTCAGTCTGAAAAGCATCATCGCAATCACGGTACTCGCCATCCTGGTAGCGGTGATACCTTACCCACTAATCACCGAGGATAAACTGCTGGTTGGCATTTTCGGCGGATTCTTTCTTGGCGCGGGCATTGGTTTAGCCATCAGGGGCGGCGGAGTAATTGACGGAACGGAAGTGCTTGCCATTTACCTAAGCCGCAAGAACAGTTTGACGGTAGGCGATTTTATCTTGCTTTTCAATATCATCATCTTCTCCGTTGCTGCTTATCTGTTATCAATGGAAGTAGCGATGTATTCAATTCTCACTTATTTGTCTGCTTCCAAAACTGTAGATTTTATTTTAGAAGGCATAGAAGAATTTACAGGTGTTACAATTATCTCTACCAGAAGCGGGCAAATTATTGATGCCGTGCAGCATAAACTTGGCCGTGGCCTTACAATCTATTCAGGGCGAAAAGGATTTGGCAAACGTGGTGAGAGCAACCAGAACATCGACATCATTTTTACTGTAATTACACGGCTCGAAATTAACCGCCTCACCACAGAGATTGAGCGGATTGATCCTAATGCTTTTATTGTGATGCAAAGCATAAAGGATACACGAGGTGGAATGGTCAAGAAAATTCCGCTAAAGGAGAAGTAAGCTGCCACAGCGGAAATAGTTGTACCTTTTCAGCCCTCCCTGTGGCGACTAATAGCACTATTTCTTCACACCTAATTCTTAATTATGCTTAAACGCACCAAAGGGATTCTACTGCTTACTCTTCTTGTACTAACAGGCATGGCTGGCCGAATGTCTTCTGAAACAATCAATGGCCAGGAGAGAAAAATTTTACTTGCGCATTTAAAAGATACAAGAAACGACCTGCTTAAGTCTGTCAAAGGTCTTTCCGAAGCCCAACTCATCTTCAAACCCAGCGAAGAGAAATGGTCCGTTAAAGAATGTGTGCAACACCTTGCATTATCAGAATCTAACATCTGGAATATGGCGGCTGGTGTCTTAAAAGCAACTGCCAACCCTGAGATGAGAAGTGAGATCAAGATGACGGATGAAGAGTTGTACAAAGCACTGGCAAGCAGAAGCAACAAGGTTCAGACTTCTGAGGCTTTCAAACCGGAGCAAGCGCCCTGGAAAACAACGTCAGAAGCGCTGAATGCCTTTAAAGAAAAAAGAGCATCATTGATTAAGTATACCAAAACCACCACGGATGATATGAGAAATCATGTGGGGCAAACGCCACTCGGACACCTTGATGCTTACCAAATGTTGATTCTACTCGCCGCTCATACAAAGCGCCATACCATGCAAATTGATGAAATAAAAGCAGATGCCGCTTTTCCGAAATAACTTTCCTTCTACCATTCTGAATGAGCCTGCTTTTTGCAGGCTTTTTTATTTTTTAGATTTGCTTGATGGCGAACACAAAGGAGCTTTACGATAGCTACAGGCAAAAAATGAGGCGCATTGCAGATCTC
The DNA here is from genome assembly GCA_035644775.1 of Chitinophagaceae bacterium. Classification (GTDB taxonomy): domain Bacteria; phylum Bacteroidota; class Bacteroidia; order Chitinophagales; family Chitinophagaceae; genus Flavisolibacter. Next base: position 12,641 of record DASQNW010000015.1, read on the forward strand.
AAAAATGCAAGTGCTGTTTTACAGTGGGACCAGGAAACTTATTTACCCGTTAAAGGTGCAGCAATAAGGGGCCAACAACTTAGCACTCTTTCAGAACTGGCGCACCAGCTATTCAGTGAACCGGAGCTTGGGAGCTTACTTCAGGAACTGCTCGGAAGGCAAGATGTCTGTGAAGACGAGAGGAGAAATATAGAACTGACCTATGAAGACTTTACAAAGAATAAGAAATATACTTCTGACTTCGTCCGGCGCATGTCAGACCAGGTAAACAAGGCTTTCCATTCATGGATCAGCGCGAGGGAACAAAACTCCTTCCGTGTGTTTGAAGATGATCTTACAGCACTAATTGAACTTAAGCGGCAGGAAACTGATCTTCTTGGATATGAAAGGCACCCTTACAACGCTTTGCTCAACGAGTTCGAAAAAGGTAGTAACGTAAGCCTGCTTGATCAAACTTACAACGATCTGCTGCCTGCACTGCAAAACTTGATGAACAAGATAATTGGGAAAGGAACTGTCAACGACTCTTTGATCCACCAACATTTTCCGAGGCAACAACAGTGGGACTGGGGAATGCATTTGCTGAAACACCTGAACTTTGATTTCGACTCCGGACGGCAGGATATAAGTGAACACCCTTTCAGTACCAGCTTCCACCCCAATGATGTACGTATAACCACAAGAATTGCGGAAGAGGATTTTGGAAATATGACGTGGAGCTGCATTCATGAAGTGGGTCACGCATTATACGAGCAAGGACTGCCGGTTCAAGAGTACGGCCTCCCGCTAGGTGAAGCTTGTTCATACAGCATACACGAATCGCAGTCGCGCCTTTGGGAGAACAACGTCGGGAGAAGTAAGCTGTTTTGGCAACATTATTATCCACTGCTAACAAATTTTTTTCCGCAGCAGTTTGGAAAGGTTTCATTGGAGGAGTTCTATTTGGCAATAAACAAAGTGCAACCGTCATTAGGCAGGACGGAAGCAGATGAAATCAGCTATCATTTTCATGTATATATCCGTTATGAGCTCGAAAAAAAACTAATCGAGGGAAGTTTACCCGCTAAAGACATTCCGATTTTTTGGAAAGAACATTACCAAAAGCTTTTAGGCGTGGCAGTACCAGATGATAAAGCCGGTAGCTTACAGGATGTGCATTGGAGCCATG
>DASQNW010000016.1:0-7101 GCA_035644775.1 Chitinophagaceae bacterium
CACAACCGGATTTGGAATATTAGCCAACACCAAGATATCCGAAGAAGACACGAGAACATTACAGCTTAAGATTTTACAAAGTCACAGCGTTGGCGTGGGTGAGCCCATTCCTGCTGATATAGCTAAACTCATGTTGCTCACCAAAGTCCATGCCTTAGCACAAGGATATTCTGGCATTCAGACTGCAACGATTGAACGGATTTTGTGGATGTTTGAGAACGACATCGTTCCGTTGGTACCTGCAAAAGGATCTGTAGGCGCGTCCGGAGATCTTGCTCCTTTAGCACATTTGTTTTTGCCATTGATCGGCCTCGGCGAAGTCATGTACCAGGGGCGCAGGCATCCCGCCCAGGAGGTTTTGTCCAAAAATAATCTCCGCCCACTTCAGCTAGAGCCAAAAGAAGGACTTGCGTTGATCAATGGCACCCAATTTATTCTTGCGTACGCAATTAGTGCATTGCAGCGCCTTCACAACTGCCTTGAGGCTGCTGACATCATTGGTGCAATGAGTCTTGAATCGTTGACCGGCACACAGGCGCCATTTGATGAGCGGCTACATGCATTGCGCCCATTTAAGGGCACACAGCTCGTGGCTCAAAGGCTCCGGTGGCTATTAAGCAATTCGGAGATCATGCAAAGTCACGTCGACTGTGGAAGGGTGCAGGATCCTTATTCACTACGGTGTATGCCGCAGGTGCACGGTGCTTCACGAAACGCCTGGTTGCATTTAAAAGAGCTGACAGAGATTGAGTTAAATTCGGTTACAGATAACCCAATTGTGTTTTCGAGCTACGACACCGTGAGCGGCGGCAACTTTCATGGACAGCCGTTAGCACTGCCGCTCGATTATGCATCCTTTGCAGCAGCAGAAATCGGGAATATCTCTGACAGGCGGTGTTACCTGCTCCTTGAAGGCAAATGGGGTTTACCAATGCTATTGATGCACGACACAGGATTGAACAGCGGCTTTATGATACCTCAATACACAACAGCCGCATTGGTAAGTGAGAATAAAACGCTTTGTTTTCCCGCTAGCGCTGATAGCATTCCTACTTCGCTGGGGCAGGAAGATCACGTGAGCATGGGAAGCATCAGCGGAAGAAAGTTGATTTCTATCATTGATAACCTTGAGTATATCTTATCTATAGAACTACTTGCCGCATGCCAGGCGATTGAGTTTCGAAGACCGCTCAAAAGTAGTGCAGTACTGGAGTTTGCACACGATTACGTTCGTGAGTTTGTTTCTTTTGCAAATGAAGACAGGGTGTTTGCGGACGACATCAACAAGGTGAAAAACATTATTGCTGATTTTTCATTTGTTGAAAACGTAAGTGCATTCGCTGCTTCAAAGGGCATTCAACTAAATCTCTCCTACTTCCAATTTTCTTTGTAAGTGCCAGAGTTGTTTAAGCTGTAGTTTATTTTTGTTTTAAATGAACTATGAGGAGACGATAAATTACTTATACGCAAAACTGCCGATGTTCAGCCGTATAGGCAACGATGCGATTAAAAAAGATCTTACCAATACAAGGCTGCTTTGTCAGCACCTGGGAGCACCCCAAGCCAGGTTCAGATCGATTCACGTTGCCGGAACAAATGGGAAAGGTTCCGTTAGTCATATGCTATCGGCCATACTGCAGACAGCAGGTTGTAGAACCGGGTTGTATACTTCACCCCACCTGTACGACTTTAGAGAGCGAATAAAGATCAATGGCGAAATGGTGCCACAAGATTTTGTAGTGCAGTTTACAGAACGCATGCAGCCCCTCATCGAAACTTTACAGCCTTCTTTTTTTGAAGTTACCGTGGCCATGGCATTCCAGTATTTTGCTGAACAAATGGTTGATGTTGCCGTGATTGAGACAGGTTTGGGCGGGCGGCTGGATAGCACCAATATTATAGTCCCTGAACTAAGCGTTATCACAAACATCAGCCTTGACCATACTTCAATACTCGGGAACACGGTTGAGGAAATCGCTGCAGAAAAAGGTGGTATTATCAAAAAGAAAGTGCCCGTTGTGATTGGTGAAAAAATTGCTTCAACGGAAGCGGTCTTCACTAAAATTGCAGACGAGCAAGAGGCACCTTTGGTTTTTACAGAAGACGATTTCCAGGTGCTCAATAAAGAATGGGTGAATGATAAACTTAAGGTGGTAATAACACACAAATCAAAGCAGCATACAAATTCGTATGCTACAGACCTTGTTGGTGGCTACCAGGCAAAAAATGTTGCTACGGTGCTTTCTGCAGTAGAGCAGCTTCGTCGAAATGGCTGGAAGATTGCCGACGACCAGGTTAAAGAGGGCTTGCAGCAAGTGAAAAAGCTTACCGGCTTTCACGGCAGATGGGAGGTGCTGCGGAAAGAGCCATTGTTAGTTTTAGATGTAGCTCACAACGAAGGAGGGTTTAAAGCCCTGGTAGAACAACTGGAAAAAACCAGTTACCATCAACTTCACATGGTGCTCGGCATGGCTAAAGACAAGGATATAGAAAAAATGCTCAGGCTGCTCCCCAAAGATGCCCTATACTATTTTACTCAAGCGCATATCCCAAGAGCAGTAGACAAACATCACCTGCACACGATGGCAAGTGCATACAAGCTTGAAGGACTTATATTTGAAGATGTAAATACTGCTGTTAGAAAAGCGTTGGACTCTGCTGTAAAAGAAGATCTGATTGTTGTGTGTGGGAGTATTTTTCTTATTGCAGAAGTGGACAGGCTTGGCTTCGAAAATGCTTAAGAACATTGGCGAGATAATGCTTCCTAAACAAAAAAGAAATGGAACACAAAATATTCTCGGGTGTAGATGAACAAGAACTTTGGAATCAAATCGCGGAAGATCTGCAGAATGAGCAAGCTCTTTTTGGCTATAAAGCCATAATCAAGCAAGAAGACCGGCAGGTGTTGTTGCACGTAGATGTAGATCCCGGAGGAGGTTTTGAAGGCGGCTTTGCATTTACGCAGTTTTTAACTTCTTTAGAAGACAAAGACTTTCAATTCGCCGTGTATAAGCAAGGCTTGCTGCAAGAAGCAGGCAAATTATTAGGTATGCAAGATGTAGAAATTGGCCATCCAGAATTCGACAAGAAATACATCATCAAGTCTAACCAGGACGAAAAAGTTCGGCGGCTATTTTCAGATTACCAGGTCAGAAGTTCTCTATCAGTACTCAAAGACTTTGAACTGGAAACCACGTTTGAAACGTCTGAGACTAGTGAAAGCTCCAGCAATATGCTACAATTAACCGTTGAAGATGCCGTACTGGAAGAGGCTGAACTCCGCCAGCTTTTCCAGGCATTTTGCTTAATAGCCGACCGGTTGAAAATAGAGAGGAGTTAAGAAATCAAATACCACCTACCTCCAGTAAGTAGTATGGTAAACCAGCTTTGGCCAGTATGGGTTTGGCAACATTGAATACCTTAACGCCCCCTGATGTTTCTCCTTCCAACGTGCCGATATGTGCATGTCCATGAAATGCAGCCACCACGCGCCTCCTGCTCAAGGGTTCTGCCAGGCGTGACGATCCAAGAAAAGGAAAAATAGCTTCCGGCTCACCAGCGACAGTTGACTTTATTGGCGCATAATGCAGCACAGCAATTTTTTTAATGTTCTCGTATTCCTGATCCAATCTTGCGAGTGCTCTGTCAAGGTGCAGTGCCTCATCAACTGCCTCTTGTACAAAAGCTTTCATAGCACCTTCGCCGAACATGGAAAGCATGTGTTGGTCAAATCCGCCTCCAAATCCTTTTACGCCTGCAAAGCCAACCCCTTCCAGCACTACCGCTTCACCGTCCAGAATATGCACCTGTTCACTTTGCACCATCTGCCTTATAAGCTTATGCCTGCCCTTTTCGTAGTCATGATTTCCCAACACACCTACAACAGGAATGGAGCATGCCTTTAGCTCTTCTGCCAACACTTGTGCCTCACTTTCATCACCTGTGTCGGTGAGGTCGCCGCAAATTACCAGTACGTCCGCCTCACGAGAAACTTCCTTGAAGTAAGGCACCCACTTGCCTTTATCACTTTCTCTGACATGGATATCAGCAACTGCTGCAATCTTGACTGTTCTGTTAGTGTCAGCCATGCTATATGGTTTTTATCGTGCAAACTTTATAGTCCCAATCTTTGATGTCGATGTGGTATTGTGTTTGGTCGATAATTGGCCCGCGACAGACTTTCTCCTGTGACGGTGGAAGATCGTACTGCTCGTGCGCTCGTGCCATGAGGTCATCGAAGAGCCACCTCGGGATGATATCGTGAAATTCGGAAGGATATACAAATTGAAACAACAGTAATTGGGATAAAAGGAGGTGCCAGTGTGGATCCATTCTAAACAGTAAGCGTTTCCAATCTAACTTCTTTCCGTATTTCAGCAGAATATGGTTGACATCGGCACCATCGTAGCGTTCCCGGTTCTGTACGTAAATCTTGCACCAAATGAGCTCCTCCGGAGGAAGCATTTTCACCCGCACTTCACAAAACTCGCATTCCGTGGCATGGTCATACCAGCTGTCATCAACCCGGCAGATGTTGTTCACCGAGTCAAATATTACATCGATAAAATAATCACCCTTAAACACCTTGGCGATCCATCTAACATCATGCAGTTCGGTTCTGTACCCTTTAGATGCAAAAAATTTCAGTATTTTGGGATATTCTGTAGGCCTGCAAAAAATGTCGAGGTCCTTTGTGTCCCGATAAATACCAGTGTATTGAAACATAGCAAAGGCGCCTCCTAACATATACCTAGCGCCGCTTTCATTTAATAACAGTAAAGCTTCTTTATAAAACTCTTTTGCCTCCTTCTTCTGCTCTTCTGTAACGACCATAAAAAATCTTGAAAAAATATTAAACTACTTGTACAGAAAAAGGAAATTAAAAGAACGTGCCAATCAGGATTGTTGAGAATGGACACAAAAAAGGTATCTACCGCCATTACAAAAGATGCAAAAGATAAGCTTCCACCAGCTTCTGCACCTTATCATCCAACAGTGTCTTCGGCCGCAGGGTTATTGCGCTTTCAGGTTGTTCTATCACCAATTCATAAACGTCCTTCCGCTCTCCGAAATGAATCAACACATTCATCCAAAGCTTCGAATTAATAGAGTGCGCGGAAGACCTTGTGAAGTAGTAATTACAGGCGACTTTTTTGTCCTGGATGATAAAATGAAATACTCTTCCTGCCTGGGTGAATAAGCGATCGGGGGTCATCTGCAATTACGTTGAAGAACGAAGTTAACAAGAGAGCGTTCTGTTTGATCAACGAGATAGTTGATAATTGATGAAGGCCGCAATTACGCGGCCTTCATGATACCTGCACCACAATTAATTAAAAAGGTTAAACGTTGATTCAACCTCTCTCGTACACCAAGTGCAAGTGTTCAATCACCTATTTGCAGTACCCCGATTGTATTACAAGATTCATTGGGGTAAACTCCAGCGGTGCATTGACAATGAAATAACATCTAAATACATACCAGAAATTTAGAGGAACAGGAGAACTAATAAAATTAGCCTGAGGCAGATATTCCACGAACACATACCGAAGCATTAAACTGCGAGCATGCTGCAGCCACGAACATCACTTGCATCCATCCGTCCTAAAATTTCGAAGCTGCCGTCGGGGTGCACGGTGGCGAGATCTTCCGAAGCAATGAAGCTGCACGAATGAAGATTTGCCAGGTCAATGATATTTAGAACACCAGAGGATGCAGTGCCATTGTTGATAAGTTTGAAAGGATCATCTTCTTCTCTCAGAAACACTCTCATCCAATGCGGGCAGACAAATACCCCGTCCGCAGCTGCATATGCTTGCGACAGTAGTTCTGTCATTCCGTATTCCGAATGGATGGCATTGAGGCAAAATGCTGTTTTTAGAGTTGAATGCACCTCCTGGCGCAGCAGCTCCTTCTTCCGTCCTTTCATCCCTCCTGTTTCAATAACTATAGTGTTCAACAACGTTTGCGGATATTGTTCTGCAAAGTCAAGTAATGCGAATGTGACTCCGATAAGCAGCGTTTTCTGCTCGCTTGCTTTTAGTTGCTGAAGTTTATTGCTGAGTTCACCGTAATTTGAAAGAAAGAACCCGTTGGTGGAATGCCCGCTGAGGTCCATGAGCTTTTGAACCATGTAAACCAAAGAGGAGTTCTGCCGCTCGAGATAAGAAGGGAGTAAAGCCAGGATGCAGTATTCTGGAAGATAGCCATAAAAGCTTTCGAAGCCTTTGACAAAGCTATTCTGGTACAGTAAAACATCTTTGATGTGGTGTTTACTTGTCGTTGCCCCGGTAGTACCACTACTCTCAAATACCCGTGCGGCTCTGAATCTGCCACATGCTACAACAGAGGTTTTAAAAAAAGAAATAGGGAGAAAGGGAATATCTTTTAACTCCTTTATAGACGAAGTGTTGCAATTTATAGCTTCGATGTAGCGTTTATACACTACGTTGTGCTCAGACTGATACCTAAAAATGGCCAGAGCTTTTTCCTCGAAAGGGATCTGTGTAGAGAAAATAAATTCGACAGAAGGAGCACTCGTCATGTTGATAAACTAATGTAGTAAATTTGTTGAGCTTAGAAATGAATACAATGAAAGCTTTCCTCGTAGTAGTTATGGTGGTGATGATACTGATCGCCTGCGACAAAGATAAATTTCAAACAAAACCACAGATCGAGATCAAGTCGTTCAACACTGACGTTGTTCCCAGAAATGGCAGCCTTGTAGTTAACTTAACGGTTACTGATAAAGAAGGTGATGTTGATGATTCGGTTGTTGTAATCAGAGAACGCCTAAATGAAAGAGCACTTCCACCTACTTCACGCATCCTCAAATATAAAATACCTGAATTCCCCGACAGGTCAAAAATTGACATGGAGGTCGTACTGGATGGTGCTACAGCACTGACGTTACAATCGTCTCCCATCGCCATTCCTGGTCAGCAAGGTGTATTTGAACCGGATACTTTGAACTTGAGATTTTTTGTAATCGATAAACAAAAAAATGTGAGCGATACTGTAGACCGTGGTGTCATCGTCATTCGCTAGCTGGTTGCTTCAATTTCAAATGTTCGCCTGGTTGCCTGATGAATTATACTTTTT
>DASQNW010000017.1:0-2335 GCA_035644775.1 Chitinophagaceae bacterium
ATGAAAGCATTTATTTCAAGAGTCAGCTGCAACGCTCCATTGAGGAAAAGGAAATGTTGCTCAGGGAAAGCCTGCATGCACAGCTGAATGCATTAAAAACACAGGTTAATCCTCACTTCCTTTTCAACAACCTGAATACGCTCTGCTCCATCATACCCGAAAATCCGCAGCAGGCAGTTGCGTTTGTGCAGCAGCTTTCTAAGGTCTATCGTCACATACTGGAAGTAAGGGATGAGCCCAGCATTGCGCTGAGGGACGAGTTGGAGGTTTTGGAAGCCTATGCATTTCTGCTGAAAACCAGGTTTGGTAACAATCTCAGTATTGATATTAATATTCCAACGGAAAAGCTGCATAAGAAAATAGTTCCGCTTTCTCTACAGATCCTGATGGAGAACGCGATCAAGCACAATATAGTTTCGTCCGACAAGCCGCTGCAGATAGACGTATTTGCCGTAAATGGAAATCTCATTGTAAGTAATAAACTACAGAAAAAACGACAGGCAATCCAATCAACCGGCATCGGACTGGATAACATTCGCAACAGGTACAAATTACTAAGTGAGAAAAAAGTAATTGTAGATGAAACGCCTTCGAACTTCACGGTTTCCATTCCACTCATAGAAAACTAACATGAGGGTTGTTATAATAGAAGATGAAGCACCGGCAGCAAACAGGCTTTGTAAGCTGCTGGAAAACATTAACGAAGAAATAGAAGTGGTAAAACGCCTCGACAGTGTTGAAAGAAGTGTTCAGTATCTCCAGTCTGCAGACAACGTTGATCTGATCTTTATGGATATTCAACTTGCAGATGGACTCAGCCTCGATATTTTTGAACAAACCGAAGTAAAAGCGCCTGTTATTTTCACCACCGCTTTCGACCAGTATACGCTGAAAGCATTTAAAGTTAACAGCGTTGACTACCTACTCAAGCCTATTGATGAAAGGGAACTGCAACACGCTATTGATAAATACCGGCAGATCTATAAAGCTGACGGTGCATTCACTGATAAGCTGACAAAATTGGTGCGGGAGATGAACACCCACCGCTACAAAGAACGCCTACTTATTCGTCGCGGCCAGCAATTAAATTATCTGAAGACAGAAGAAATGGCCTATTGCTTTGCAGACGGAAAACTGTGTTTCGCAATTGATTTCGTCAATAACAAATACTTGATTGAGAACACGCTGACAGAGCTGGAAGAGCAATTGGAACCAAACCGCTTTTTTCGGGTAAACCGACACCTAATGGTTAATATCAACTCTGTGAAAAGAGCACACGTTTGGCTGGGTGGACGACTGAAACTGGAGCTTTCGCCATCTACCAACACAGATACGATCGTGAGCCGGGAACGCGTACAGCGTTTTAAGGAATGGCTCGGACAGTAACTGAAGCGGCATGTTGTTACTTATCCAGAAACTACGATAAGGGTTTTTAATTTGGGGTCAGAAATGGCTTCGAATTTTTAAATCTATACATCGTAACATTTATTGCTTTTGCTGTCATTCCCGCACGTTTGGATCTGTCACCAACTAGTTCTGAAGATCTCGCTCCATAATGATCTTTCCATTTTGCCCAACACACCTTAGTTTCTTTATATGCTTATCCAATGTGATGAACCTGCCCGATTGCGACAGATACGAAGATCCATAGAAGAACTCCTCTTTGCGCTGCTTGCCATTAGAAAGCGCATAAAGAGCATAAACAGTCCCCCTGGGGAGAGATAAAATATTCCTTTTCTCCCGCTCCTGAAAAAGCTTCAAGGGTCCACTATTCACACTTGCCATAATCATGGAGGTCCTGTCCGCTCGCTGGAACTTTACCAGCGACCTTGCATCACCCCGCACTACAAAACCAGATTGCTGCGGAAGCAAGGGAACAAAATTCCCTTCTCCATCTCCTTTCAAGACCCAGCCGATGGCTGCATCGTATCTTCCGGAAAGCGCCTCTGGAGCATATGAATTTCCTATAGCTAGAATATCAAGATTCCCGTCATCATCAATATCGTAAGGCAACACACCATTGATGGGTGCAATTTGCGCTGCCATAGGTAAAGGCTTCAGAGCGAAATTACCGCCACCTTTATTTTCAATATATACGGAAGCTAACTGGAAAGCCACCAATTCTTTGGCTCCGTCACGTTCGGCAGAGCTAAAGAGCTCTTTGTAACCCATCTTGCCATAGTCACTGTGGTAAAAAATTCTTTTCTTCAAAGAGCTGATCTGCTCAACTAAGGTTGTTCTCGTCAGCGTGGGAAATTCTTTACCGTTGTTGTATGCAAAAAGAAATGCATCAAGTGCACCATCTTTATTGAAATCGTTGTAGCGCACCGTAACC
>DASQNW010000018.1:0-2375 GCA_035644775.1 Chitinophagaceae bacterium
CCATCACCAATTTTTCACCTAGCATTGACCCCGCGAACAACAAACAGACATTTGCTGCAGAAAACCAGAAAGACAAACACATAGTTGCTGCTACTGTTACGCTGCCCGTGACTGTAAACAAATGGTGGACGATGCAAAACAATATGTCGGGCCAATGGCAGCAGCTGAATGCTTTTTACAAAGGGGCACCATTAACTATAAGGCAGAAAAATATCAGCGTCAACACTACGCAAACATTTACGCTACCAAGGGATTTTTCAGTTGAATTAAGTGGCTTCTATCAATCCGCCGGCCTGTTTGGTATTTTCATGATGAAGTCTATTACGTCGTTGAATATGGCGGTTCAAAAAAAGCTCGGTGCCAATGGCGGTTCATTGGTGTTTAACGTTACAGATTTTTCAGGCCCACCAATATACAGAGTATCTGTTGACGCTCCGGATTATAACCTTGTAACCCGCACTGACCTGAGGTTTTCTGTTACTACCGTTAAAATGACGTATATGAAGAAGTTCGGCAACAATAAAGTCAAGGAGAAAAGATCCCGCTCAACAGGGTCAGAAGAAGAAAGGCAGCGTGTGCAGGCGAATTGATGATGCAGCATCTTTTCAGAACTTGCCAATCTTCAGCGTGTTGAGGATTGTTGCTCCGCCGAAAAAAACACAAGCACTGACAGATCTTCCGTAACGTCAATAAAGCGATGTTCCTTGTAGGCCTCTACAAATACGAGGGACCCTTCTGATACTTCATGTGTTTCAGCGCCAACGACAATCTTAGCCTTTCCACTGATGATGTAATAAATCTCGTCTCGTGTGTGTGGCGACTGGCCATCCGTATCACCTTTCTTTAGCGAGTAGACGCCTGAACTGATAGAAGGATTACGCATGAAAACTCCGTACTTCTCGTTCTTAGCTGCTGCTTCCTTCATGATGTCGTAAACGTTGCCCGTTCTTTTTACACTTGTAGCCGACGATGTGGCGTGTGAAGACGCTGTTGTGCTGGCCTGGCGTTTTTTTACCATAACAAAATAGTTTGTGCTCACGTTATTTTGCTGTTCCAATGCATCCGGCAAAGACACCTTCCCTCTCGGAAATTCTTTTGAATAAAGGTCGTAATAATAATACTGTGTAACTATCTGCGGCACAATTTCTTTCCTGAACTCTTTCAGCCAAGCCGGTATGGATGACGCATGCATTTTGTCCTTTTTCTCATATGCAACATACACCGTCACGTCTTCATCCACTGCAAATTCCAGATGCGGATTATTGTTTGACGAATCATATACGTCTGTGCGGATCAGCGTCAATCCTTCAAAATCACCCGTGTTACTAAATGTGACTTCATCGTCTCCCCTGCCGCTGTGCGCCAGCTGCCCATTTTGCACCACGGAAATCTGCAGTGCTTTACCAGCGTGATTTCTGGCATTTGTGACGTTGGCCGCTGCTGCATTTTTCATCATGGCCGCAAATCCAGTTCCATCTGCCGGACCAGCCTCGTGGTGTGGCAAAGAAGGAATAGTTGGCACTGCGAGCAAATCGCTTGAGATGGTGCCGTTTTGTACGATGGTCATTGCTGTATTGAACTTGCCTTTGTCGTCAAATGCTCTTGCCTCTATCATCGTACTTCCTTTCACTCTTTGAACTGTTGTGCGATAGGGTCTTTTTGTTAGCGTACGAACTTGTTTTCCATTCACCAGGATATCGACACTGGCAATTGCGCCATCTGGGTCAGCTGCCTCAACTTCCACCGAAACAGAAGACCCTTTTACAACCTGCTTGTAACGTGGTGCCCGGAAATACACCACCGGGTATTTGTTGCCATCGTTGATTTTTGAATATGCCCAATCTGTTAGCTCGAGCCTGCTGGCCGCAGGCCATTGTACCACATGACCCATTTCCGGAAAAACGGTAAGGCGTGGATTTACACCGGTTTCCCAGACAGCGCCTGTATCTTTCGTATAGCCGTTGAGCGCCCTTATTGAATCAACCGACTGGTTTAACGTTCTTCCATACCAATCTGTTTCCCCTTTAATTGTCCAAATTGGAATGTCTTTGATCTTCTTCATGTCTCCATGAAAACCCATGCCCATTGGTATTGCCGCTGCAAAATATCCTGGGTACATATCCAGGAAATCCCATGTGCCCATGGCTCCCATGGAAAAGCCGGTGATATATAAACGCTGAGGATCAGCATTACCATTTTCGATCAATTCATCAATCACTTTTTTAAGGTTTGGTATATGCTGGCTCCAGCCCCTGCTTGTGGCAGGTGCGATAATATAGGTGGGTATCTTCTGTTTGTTTTCGCCGAAGTTGTGCCACATTCTTACCGGAGGATCGACAGTGTTGCGCAACGTGGCGCGGTAACTGCTGCCGCAG
>DASQNW010000019.1:0-2869 GCA_035644775.1 Chitinophagaceae bacterium
TACATAAATCTTCTAATGATATTTTTGGATAACACCATTTGCATACTGAATGGTTAATGCGCCCTTTTAATTTTAACTCACTTAAAGAATCTTCAATTTCTGATGCATGTAACGTGCCTGGCAAAAAAGCACCCGTTGAAATTGCGGCTGCGCTTGCAGCAATATTTCTTAATACAGAGCGCCGTGAAAATTTATTACTCATTTTCAATGTTAGGGTTTATTTAGAAAAGCAAGGGCACAACTAATGCAAAAGCTATTTACTTCAATTTTAGTTGAAAAGACTGTGTCATAAAACCGTAATACTCGTAGTTGTGACCGTTATAATCACCCGCAAACATGATTGTTCCGGATAAACCATCTTTACTCCACCACTTGTTAGGTATTTGAGGCAAGTAACACGAATGCTTGGTTCCTCCCCAAGGCTTTTCATTGTAAAATATTTTCCAAGGTCCCCATGGATTTTCACTTTCGTACAACTGTAATTCAGATTCCTTATCCCATGTTCTTGCCTCTTCCGGTGATGCATCCTCCCGGTGCGGCACTACATCGCTGTAAAGACCAAGAATGTACCGCTTTAATGCTTTATTATAAGAGATAGTGGGATGCCCTACATGTCCGGGATCAGTAAAAATCGGATAGCTTTCATCTTCAGATTTTGACCATTTAGGAATATTCTTATCAACACCAGATAAGAATTGCCATGCCTCCCGATGGATAATGCTGTCTTTATGTACGCGGGCCATAAAAACATGATCTCCTGTTTCCCAGCTGCCATCGTTAGACATAGCATAGACGTATGGCGAAAGCTGCTCCGGCACATCGCTGTAACCAGGGCCGAAGTTTAGAAATGTGAGGCCGGCAAATTTTGGTCCCAGGAAGCGAGGTGTATTTGCATTTGGAACATTCGTCCAGGTTTTGCCGAAATCGGTCGATTTGATAATACCCGCTATACCGTAGTTCTTCGAATAGCCGGCGGAAAACCACATTCTTCGCAGCATTGTAGAATCTTTGACACCTGCAAATGCATCGTAAACTTCTAACCTGGGCCGGATAGAATCAAAATAAGGCATGTTGCGGGCCAGGTTCCAGTCATAATCGTAAATGGAAACATAAAGCAACGAATCAACCGCTATAATTCCGTCCACGTATCGGTTCAACATTTTGTCCTTCGGCATCATTTTACGGAAAGGTATTTCCATAAAGTCTGTTACAGTTTCTACTTTATGATTGGGAGGAATTCCGGTAACCTTTAATACGTGAGCATAATTGATCGGGCCACCAAAATTCTTTCCATCGTCATCAAGAACGTAGATAGCATCGTCAATCCCCCACGTCCACCAATGCATGTCCGATCCGCTTCCTGGGTATCTATATGGTTCTGAAGTCCATTGAAAAGATCCGATCAAATCGCTATCAGGATAAGGCATCTTCCTATGGTATTTAGCACTATCATTTTTTGTCTGATCACAAGAAATTACACATGCCAGGCAAACAGGCAAAACCAAGAAATATTTTAGAAGCTTATTCATAAAAAAATCAGAAACTTAGATTTATCCTTTTCTGTCAAAATCTTGAATTTAGCACTGATTTGTTTTCAGAAAAAAAACATTTTCGCAGTTTAAATTAAAATGTGACCGGCTCCGGGTGTTTACGTTAACCAGCAATTTGATGTTGTACCAACCTGTAACAGCTGAAGAACTTTGCCTATGTGCAGCGGGGTATAATCGTGCTAAGAATGTGCTGTATAATATTTACTTTTTCAATTTCAATTTAAAAGACTGTGTCATGAAACCATAGTACTCATGGTGCTTATGGACAGCGGTATAATCTCCCGCAAACATTATTGTCCCGGATAGACCGTCTTTACTCCACCACTTATTGGGAATTTGAGGTAAGTAAGCTGAATGCCTCGCGCCACCCCATGGTTTTTCACTATGAAATATTTTCCATGGCCCCCAGGGATTCTCACTTTCGTACAGCTGCATTTCAGATTCTTTATCCCACTTGCTCCACTCCTCATTTGTAGCATTTTCGCGGTGCGGAACTACGTCGCTATACATTCCCAGTATATAGCGCTTTAAGGCTTTATTATAAGAAATGGTAGGATGAGCGGTATGACCCGGATCGCTAAAAACAGGATAGCTTTCCTCTTCAGACTTTGACCAGCTTGGGACATTGTTTTTTATACCTGATAAAAACTGCCATGCCCCGCGGTTTGTTATACTGTCCTTATGTACCCGCGCCAAAAAAACATTGTCTCCCGTTTCCCAACTGCCATCGTTCGACATCGCATATACATACGGCGAAAGATGCTCCGGCACATCGCTGTATCCCGGCCCGAAATTCAGGAAGGTAAGCCCAGCGAACCTTGGCCCTAGAAAGCGGCGGGTGTTTGCATCCGGAACATTAGTCCAGGTTTTACCCATGTCTGTTGATTTTATAATACCTGCTATGCCATAGTTTTTGGAGTACGCTGACGTAAAAAACATATCGGTCAGCATAGGTTCCGGAGCACCCCTGAACGGATCATAGTTTTCCAGCCTGGGCCTGATGGAATCGAAATACGGCATGAGGCGGGGCAAGTTCCAGTCATAATCGTAAATAGAAACATAGAGCAGGGAGTCCACAGCTATAATGCCATCGACATACCTGTGCAGCAGTTTGTCTTTCGGCATCATTTTACGAAACGGTATTTCCATGAAATCGGTTACCGTTTCTACCTTATGATCAGGAGGAATGCCGGTTACCTTCAGCACATGGGCATAATTTATGGGGCCACCGAAGTTTTTGCCGTCATCATCCAGAACATAGATGGCATCATCAACACCCCAGGTCCACCAATGCATGTCCGAACCACTTCCAGGATACC
>DASQNW010000020.1:0-3993 GCA_035644775.1 Chitinophagaceae bacterium
ACCCACCTTAACCGCGTCGGCACCTGCATCTCTTAAAGCTTCTGCACCTTCTGCAGTGCCAACATTTCCAGCAATCACGTTCAGATCTTTGAAGTTTTTCTTAACAGACTTCAGTGTGTTGATAATGCCACTTGAGTGACCGTGGGCACTATCAAGACAAACAATATCGACGCCCACGTGTTGCAGCGCAGATACGCGATCAAGAATGTCTCTGGTAACACCAATAGCCGCACCCACCAGCAGCCGCCCGTAAGCATCTTTAACTGCGTTTGGAAAGCTTTGTAGTTGAAGAATATCTCTGTAGGTGATCAGCCCAATTAACTTGCCCCACTGATTGACCACCGGAAGTTTTTCAATTTTGTAGTTCCTCAATATTATTTCAGCACCTCTTAGGTCAGTACCTTCCGGAGCGGTAATCAAATTTTCTTTTGTCATCACTTCACTCACCTTTCTGTTCATATCATCTTCAAAACGGAGATCTCGATTAGTTAGAATGCCTACGAGCTTCCCAGCATTATCAATGATTGGAATGCCCCCAATTTTATTTTCCCGCATTAGCTTTAATGCGTCACCGATGGTAGCATCCTGAAGTAATGTTATGGGGTCGATGATCATTCCGCTTTCGCTTCGCTTTACCTTTCTCACCTGGTCTGCCTGCTTTTCAATGCTCATATTTTTATGGAGGATACCAATGCCGCCTTCTCTGGCAAGTGCAATAGCAAGAGACGCTTCTGTAACAGTGTCCATAGCTGCAGACAGCATCGGAATATTGAGCTTTATGTCTTTGGTAAGTTGAGTGCTTATGTTTACTTCCCGAGGTAAAACGTCAGAGTATGCCGGCACTAGTAATACATCATCGAAAGTGAGGCCCTGGAGTAAAACTTTTTCAGTGGAGCCATAGTTTGTTGCCATGTGCAAAGATAGATGCCGGGTATAATTGAAGAAAAATTTTTCTGCACTCTGCACCAGTAGCAATTGCTTGGGCGCTGAAGTTAAATTAGCTTGTACATTTTACCAGGAAGAGTGGTAACAACATTTTGAAGTTCCAGATTTAGAACCGCGGCAGCAATAGCACTACTGCTTAATCCACTTTGAATATTGAGTTCATCAATATGGACAACTTCCTGTTCCTGTAGCATGCGTACAATAATTTTTTCTTCTGGGGAGAGTTCTACAAAAAGCTCTTTTTGCTTTTTAGATTTTTCTTTTCTCTTTTCGTTCCATGCTAAACATTCAAGAAGTTCTTCGGCAGAAGTTAACAAGATAGCTTTGTTGTGTTTGATTAGGTGGTTGCAACCTTCACTCTTGTTGTCGGTTGTTCTACCTGGTACAGCAAATACGTCGCGGTTATAAGCGTCCGCGAGCTTCGCAGTTATCATACTACCGCCTTTTGAATTTGTTTCCACTACCACTGTTGCGTCGCTGATACCTGCTACAACCCTGTTCCTCAACGGAAAATTGTGCTTGTCGGGTTTTGTACCGCTGAAAAACTCCGACAGCAAACCCCCTTCGTGCTTGATCATGTCTTTTGCAAGTTGCGCATGATCAGATGGATAAATTTTGTCAAGGCCATGACCAACTACCCCAATGGTGGGTAAACTATTTTTAAGAGCAACTTTGTGTGCAATAGCATCAATGCCGTAGGCAAGGCCACTGATAATTGTGACACCGCTTGAGGAAAGGTCCTTAACTAATTTTTCGGTGAATTGCTTGCCATAGTCTGTATTGCTTCTGGTGCCAACAACTGCCAACACTCTTGATGCATTTAAATCAGCAGTGCCTTTGTAAAACAAAAGCGTAGGAGAGTCGTAGCAGTTCAGCAGCCGCTTTGGGTAATCATTGTCGGTGAGGAACAGAGTGCGGATCTTGTACTTTTCTATAAATGCGAGTTCTTTTTCTGCAACCGAAAAATCCTGGAAGCATTTTATGCTCTTTGCCCTGATGCCGCCTATTCCTTCAATTTTTTCCAGTTCAGATTGCCTGGCTTTGAATACAGATGAAGCTTCACCAAAGTGGTTTACCAAAAGTTTAGCTTGTACATCGCCAATGTTGGGAACTAAGGTTAAAGCGAGCTGGTACAGCAGTTCGTTGCTCATCAAGACATTCTTGTAGAAGTAAATTTATTGCTTTCAAAAAATAATTGAGAAGGTAAACAAACTATCGGCTGATGATCTTCACCTCAGTTCTTCTATTTGTTGCCCTGCCTTCTTCTGTTGTGTTTTCTGCAATGGGTTGGGTTGCACCCTGCCCTTTAAAGCTCAATCTTTTTGCATCAATTCCTTTTTGTACCAGGAAGTTCATTACAGCCTTTGCCCTGTTGGTGGAAAGTTTCAGGTTGTCTGCGGTGTTTCCTACATTGTCTGTATGACCGGAGATGAGGATTCTTACAGCAGGATTTTCGGTGAGCAGCTGAACGAGTTTGTCCAACTCAACTTCTGATGCCGGTTTCAGATCAAATTTATTGAAGTCAAAAAATATGTTTTTCAATACTACTGAAGCATTCACCTCAAGTGGCTGAAGCGGAATGTCTTTTTCGTACGTGGCATCAGGCGCTTTGCCACTTAGGAGAAAATTATCTGAATAAAAAAGGTAGCCTTTTCGATTTACATTGAAGGCATAATCCTTCCCCACAGGCAAGGTTATTAAGTAATTACCTTTTTCATCAGTTTGAACCTTTGATACTGTTTGTTTCGTGTTCAGATCAATCAATTCTACAGCAGACGGTAACCCGACACTGGTTTTTTGATCAAAAACTTTTCCCTTCACCCACAGTGTTTTTGAGGGGCGGATATCCTCCCGTAACTCAAAGCTGTAAATATCCAGACCTCCTTTACTATCACTTCTATCACTAGCATAGTAAGCAGTTTTTGCATCCGCTGCAATAAACAGAGTGCCTTCGCGATGAATAGTATTTATCGGGAAACCGAGATTTGTTGGAGGGCTCCACTTTCCTTCTGCTTTTTTTCTAACCACAAACAAGTCTTCATCGCCATAACCCGGCAGCCCGTTCGATGTGAAGTATAACGTTTCGTTATCAGCATGAATAAATGGAGATTGCTCATCACCCGGCGTATTGATTGCAGCACCAAGATTCTCTGCTTCGCTCCAACGGCCATTTGATTGCAGGTACGATACATAGAGGTCGCTGCCGCCAAAGCCACCAGGCCGACGACTGGTAAAGTATAAAGCCCTTTTATCCGGCGAAAGGCAGGGTTGCGATTCCCAATCTTCGGTATTTATCTTGCTGCCTAAATTAATGGCTTCGCTCCAGCCTTGTGGTGTAAGGTAGGAGATATAGATATCGCAACTGCCAAAGCCCTTTGGCCTGTTACAACCTGTGAATACCAGCCATTGCCCATCTTGTGAAATGATTTGTGCACCTTCATTTTGGTCTGTGTTGATGCTTCCATTCAATCGGATTGCCTTCTGCCAGGATGTTCCCTCACTTTCGCTCAGGAAAAAGTCTTCGTTGAAGTTGTTGATGCGCCTTGTAAAAATCAAAGCCTTTCCGTCAATAGGCATAGATGGAAAGTACTCCGATTCGGATGAGTTCACCGCATCACCAAGATTCACTGGTTGAAACTTATAGCTATTAAACCTGGAGGTCTTTGCATAATCTACGGCAAATTGATACGTCTTCTTTCTGTATTCAGCAGCTTTGCGGGTATTTGGAGACAAGTTGCTTTTAGTAAGTAGGCTATTAATCACATCAAGTGCTTTTTCGAACGCACCGGTTCCGGCTAAATTGATGGAGTAGGGCAGCCGATAATCAGACGTGTAATTGCTATCTAATGAAATTGCTTTTTGGTAGTAGACAATGCTTTGAGCATGGTCTTTCAGCTGACCATACACACCTGCGAGGGATAAATATGCGTCTACATACCTTGCATCTTTTTGCACCGATTCCTGCAACAAAATGATGGCATTTTTGTAATCGGCCTCCTGAGCTTTTTCTATGCCCCTGGTATAAGCTTCGACAGCTTTCTTGTTGAT
>DASQNW010000021.1:0-5994 GCA_035644775.1 Chitinophagaceae bacterium
CGGAAAAGAGTTGAGTATCCTGAGTTACAAACCCGATCTGGTTGCGCAGGTCGTTGAAGTCAATGTTGTTTTCATCGATGCCGTTGTAGTAAATGTTGCCTTGCTGCGGACGGTATAAACCTACCAACAGCTTCATTAAAGTTGTTTTACCCGAACCAGACGGACCAACGAAGGCGATGGTTTCTCCTTTGCTCGCGGAAAAGCTAATACCGTCAATAGCCTTATGTTGTGCCGTTTGATGTTTGAAGCTCACGTTTCTGAACTCGAGTTGATGAATAGGTCCAAGGCTTTGCGGCGATAAAGCAAACGGCTCGGGAGCTTTTTGCATCAGGTTGCGGAAGTTGTTTAAAGAAGCTTCTGCCTCCCGATAGCTCAAGATAATGTTTCCTATTTCTTGCAATGGACCGAAGATGAAAAAAGAATAGATCTGCATCGTCACCAGGTCACCTGCGTTCATTTGCCGGCCGAAGATGAGCCACATCAACATGAAGAGGATTACCTGCCGTAATGTATTGACAAACGTGCCCTGCACAAATGAAATGCTCCGGATTCTTTTGACCTTCGTTAGTTCAAGCCCCAAGATTTTGTACGTGTTTTTATTCAACCGGTTCACCTCCTGACCCGTGAGGCCAAGACTTTTTACCAGTTCAATATTGCGAAGCGATTCTGTTGTAGTGCCCGCAAGAGATGTGGTTTGCGATACAATGGTTTTTTGAATGGTCTTTACTTTCTTGCTCAACAAGTTTGATATCACCATCAATATACCAATACCGCCAAAGTATATCAGTGGAAGGGACCAATGGATTTTAAACGCAAATCCCGCCACAACAACAACTCCTACAAGCACAGTAAAAAGAATATTTACAAAACTGTTGATGAATTTCTCTGTGTCTGTTCTCACCTTTTGCAGCACGCTAAGCGTTTCACCACTGCGCTGGTCTTCAAACTCGTGATAAGGCAGTTTCATAGCATGTTGCAAACCGTCTGTAAAAACCCGTGCACCAAATTTTTGCACCACCACGTTCAAAAAATAGTCCTGGAAGTTTTTTGCAATACGGCTTATCATGGCCACGGTGATAGAACATGTGAGCAGAAAAACAACGCCGGGCCTGGTCCACTCGAATGACCAGAAGAAATGGTCGGAAGTCATTCCGCCTGGCGAGTTGCCAGACTGAAAATATTCATTAGCGAGGTTTACCAACTTGCCGAAGATATATGGATCTATAAGCGAAAAACCAATGTTGATCGCAGCCAAAAAAAGCACCAGAACTACGATCCATTTATAAGGCTTAAGATATTTGAGCAGCGTTTTCATTCGATAAAATTATCAAGGTTGCAACATTATTCAATAGCTTATTTCTGCTGCCACCACACTAAGCATCTAAGGGTTCTATTGAACTCTATTTGCAGTGGTCGGCACTCACCCCGCCCAGCCCTCCCGGTCAAGGCTCCGGTACTGAATGGCTTCTGCCAGGTGTTCTGTTTTGATATCTTCGCTCAAGGCCAGGTCGGCTATCGTTCGAGATACTTTTAGTATTCGGTCGTAAGCCCTGGCAGAAAGATTTAGTCGCTCCATAGCAGTTTTCAAAAGGTTGTGGCCTGCGGTTGTGATCACACATATGTCGCGAAGCATTTTACTGGTAATCTGCGCATTACAATAGATGTCTGCCTGCCCGCTATATCGTGCTGCCTGCACTTCCCGCGCCTTGATCACCCGTTCACGAATACCTGCAGAATTTTCCTGCTTTTTTACGGCAGATAGTTCATTGTAAGCAACGGGTGTTACTTCCACGTGCAGGTCTATGCGATCAAGCAAGGGACCGGAAACTTTATTCAGGTATTTCTGCACGGTTCCCGGCGCACAGCTGCATTCTCTTTCGGGATGATTGTAATAGCCACAAGGGCACGGGTTCATAGATGCAATCAGCATAAACGACGCTGGAAAATCCACTGCAATTCTGGCCCTTGAAATGGTTACTCTTCTTTCTTCCATCGGCTGTCTCATCACCTCAAGCACTGTTCTTTTGAATTCTGGGAGTTCATCTAAAAACAAAACACCATTGTGTGCAAGAGAAATCTCGCCTGGCTGTGGCATACCCCCGCCACCTACTAAGGCTACGTCAGAAATAGTGTGGTGTGGCGAACGGAACGGTCGTTTTGAAACCAATGTTGAATGCTCCGGCAACTTACCGGCAACAGAATGAATTTTAGTTGTTTCCAATGCTTCGCGTAAGGACAATGGCGGTAGTATAGTAGGCAATCGTTTCGCAAGCATGGTTTTGCCTGCACCAGGTGGGCCAATCAGAATTGCATTGTGTCCACCGGCAGCAGCAATTTCCAACGCTCGTTTAATATTCTCCTGGCCTTTAACATCAGCAAAGTCAATTTCAAAATCGTACTGCGAAGAAAAGAATGCTTCTCGCGTATCCACAACCACAGGTTGCAAGTTCTGGCCGGCGGTTTCAAAGAATTTCAGAACATCACTGATATGATTAACGCCATAAACTGCAAGGTTGTTTACCATACCGGCTTCCCTGGCGTTAGCTGAGGGTACAAACAATCCCTTAAATCCTTCTTTGCGGGCCTGAATGGCAATTGGCAGTGCACCTTTTATGGGGCGAACAGCGCCGTCGAGACTAAGTTCTCCCATGATCAGGTAGTGCTCAAGGTCCTCATGATTTTTCATTTGTTCCGAGGCGGCGAGCACACCAATAGCTATGGCCAAATCGAAAGCGGTACCGCTCTTTTTTATATCGGCAGGCGCCAGGTTAACCACGATTCTGGTGCGAGGCATGGTATAGCCGTTCGTTTTGATGGTGCTTTCAATGCGCTGCATGCTTTCCTTAATGGCATTGTCTGGAAGGCCTACAATCATGTAGTCTTTGCCTGTTGCCATCCAGTTTACTTCTACGGTGATAGTAGTAGCTTCGACGCCGTAGACTGCACTGCCAAACGTTTTTACCAGCATATAACAAATTCGGCTTTAATATAGAATAATTACCTGATAGAAGATCAATTGCATTCAGGCAAAGCTTTTGCATATAATGGTGAAACAAATCGCATGAAAAATTATTCTTTATTCTTCTTTATTGCTTTGGCAATAACTACAACGCTCACGTCATGTGATCTGGTGCAGGGAGTTTTTAAAGCAGGCTTTTATGCGGCGATCATTGTAATCGTCATTGTAGTTCTGTTGGTGATTTGGTTGCTGAAACGTTTTCGCAGGTAGTACGTGGCTTTTGTATAACTTCAGATCACCTGCGCGGCAGGCAACCTGCTGCTAATCATCGCTTCTGATGTTGCATTCGTCTACTATTCAACTACTGCGCTTTCATTTTTCTATTTTCCTGTTACCGGTTTTTCTTTTTGCTTTGAGTCAGCTGCCGCACATCAACTGGTTTCATGCGGCACTCATTTTTGTGATTCTGCATTTCCTGGTGTATCCTGCGAGCAACGGCTATAATTCTTACATGGACAGAGATACTACGGCTATTGGCGGTCTGGCTCATCCGCAGCAACCCACTCGTCAGTTATTCTGGACCACGCTGGTGTTGGACGTGATAGCGGTGCTGCTTTCTTTGTTAATTAGTGTATTCTTCTCCGTGGGTATATTGTTCTACATTCTCGCCTCGAGAGCGTATAGTTATCGTGGTGTGCGCCTGAAGAAATTTCCTATCATAGGCTTTTTAACTGTGTTTGTCTTCCAAGGAGCCTGGATCTTTTTTCTAGTGTATACGAGTGCGGGAGAGTCTACAGATGCAAAACTGCCGATACTGTTTATTGCCGTGGCAAGCATGCTGATAGGAGCGTTGTACCCTCTTACACAGATTTACCAGCACGAGGCGGACAAGAAAGATGGCGTGATCACCATTAGTTATTTGCTGGGCAAGAAAGGAAGTTTTGTATTCAGTGGTTTGATGTTCACTACGGCTGCCGTTCTTCTGTTTCTTGGGTTTAAAGCGCAAGACAAAATCAACCATTTCTTCCTTTTTTTGTTAATGACTTTTCCGGTGGTACTGTTTTTTTGCTATTGGATGTTCAAAGTTTGGCGAAATCCAGAAGCTGCTGATTTCAAGCGCAGTCTTCTTATGAATATAATATCCACTCTTTGCACGACAGCTTTTTTCACGGTCTTAATCTTTCTGAACCATTGAGTACAATTCAATCGATAGGTGTTGCTGTTCCTGCATATTGCCACAAGCAGGATGACATTTTGCACTTTATGCAGAAGGTGTATGCAGCTGATGAAGTGGAAAAAAGAAAGCTCCGTTTTTTATACCAGCAGAGCGGCATTGCAAACCGGTATTCAGTGTTGTCTGACTACAGCAGGCCTATTAAGGAGTGGAAGTTTTACCCGCAAAGCGAAAATCTTGAACCCTTTCCTTCACTTGAGCAGCGAATGACTGCTTACAACAAATGGGCTCCCCAGCTTTCCGTCGATGCAGTACGTGATTGCCTGGATGGAAAGTGTTCTCCTAAGGAGATCACGCATTTGATCACGGTGAGTTGCACAGGCATGAGTGCGCCTGGGTTGGATATACAGCTGATGGAATTGCTTGATCTGAAAAAAAGCATCTTTCGCACCTCCGTGAACTTCATGGGTTGCTATGCTGCTATTCATGCCATGAAACTTGCAGATGCTATTTGTAAGACTTGTGATGCAAGAGTACTGATCGTGTGCACAGAGCTGTGCACATTGCATTTTCAACGCGAACCGACAATGGATAATATCGCCTCCTCTTTGCTTTTTGGAGACGGTGCGGCAGCCATGCTTTTATCCTCCCAAACGGAGGGAGTAAGACTGGAGGGCTTTTATTCTGAAGTGGTGTCGAAGGGCAAAAGAGATATGGCCTGGGAGATCTCTTCCACGGGATTCCTCATGACCCTCAGTGGGTACGTGCCCGACCTGATAGAAGAAGATTTTGAAGGGGTGGTAAGCAGAGCACTTGCCGCAAACAACGTGCAACAGCACGAGGTCACTGACTGGTGCATTCACCCGGGTGGTAAAAGAATTTTGCAGGCGATAGAGAAAAGCATGCACCTAGAACCGGCCCATCTTTCAGCATCGTATGATGTGCTGAATCGATATGGCAATATGTCATCTGCTACAATTTTATTTGTGTTGCAATCTCTGTTGAAAGGCAATCGTTGCGATGAAAAGATATTCGGTGCAGCCTTTGGGCCTGGACTTACGGTAGAAACGTTCATAGCAGGTACATAGTGGCTTTCAGGTATCGTTCATACGAAAAAGAATTGCTCGATGGAAACAACATTCCCTTTGCCGATATACGGCAGAACATGCAGGAGCTCAATTTCATCAACCAACATCTTGGTGGTCATCAGATCACGCTAAAAGGCCTCCGGAAGCTGATAAATAACGACATGCGTTTTCTGCATGTGGCCGAAATCGGCTGTGGTGGTGGCGACAACCTTCGCGTTATTAGAGATTGGTGTATTAAGAACAATATAGAAGTTCATCTCACCGGTATTGACATCAACAAGGAGTGCATAGCTTTTGCACAACAAACACTTCATCATAGCGATGTCGCTTGGATGCATTGCGACTATAAAGAAGCGGTTTTCAATTCAAGGCCCAATATTATTTTTAGCTCTCTTTTCTGCCATCATTTTACAGATGATGAACTGGTGAGCATGTTTCAGTGGATGAACGACAACAGCAGCTGCGGATTTTTTATCAATGACCTGCATCGGCATCCGCTTGCCTACCATTCCATACGGCTATTGACCAAAGCTTTTTCCAGGAGCTACCTTGTAAAAAACGATGCTCCTCTTTCTGTGAAGAGGGGATTTTTGAAGGACGATTGGCAACGGCTGTTTGCGTCGGCCGGTTTACCTTGCAGCATTCAGTGGCAATGGGCATTTCGGTGGCTCGTTAGCTGCGCTAAATAATGCAGGAGCAAGCAACATACGACGTAGCAATTATAGGGGGAGGTCTTGCAGGCCTGGCCACTTCAATTCTGCTGGGCAGCCAGG
>DASQNW010000022.1:0-2882 GCA_035644775.1 Chitinophagaceae bacterium
CTCCGCAATGCTGCAGCCACTTACTTCAGAAATTCTCGCTGCAATATGTTTCAGGTAGGCGGGTTCATTTCTCTTTCCCCGAAAGGGAACAGGAGCTAAGTAAGGCGCGTCGGTTTCCAGAACTGTGTGTTGAATACCTAAATTTTCGATCACCCGATCCAGTCCCGCATTCTTGAATGTCACTACTCCGCCTATGCCCAACAAAAAACCTTGCTCAACAATTAGCTGCGCCTGCTGCAGCGACCCTGAAAAGCAGTGGAAAACACCTCTTGCGCCTGGATACTCACTCACCACCCGTATGCACTCTTCTATAGCACTTCTAGAGTGAATCACCACCGGCAGATCATTTTCAACCGCCAGTTCCATTTGCCTTCGAAAAGCGATATATTGCTGTGCCTCATGTGTCCTGTCCCAATAAAAATCTAACCCAATTTCACCAATGGCAGCGAACCGGTGGCTGCAAAGAAGGTCTGCCACTGATTTCAGCTCTGTTTCGATTTTCCCGTTCACCGAACAAGGGTGTACTCCAATCATAGAACGGCAAAAAGCAAACTGCTGCTCTACCACTAACATCTGGTGATGCGTAGAAGAATCAATAGCCGGCATTATTATCAGCTCCACACCTTCATCAACTGCTTTTTGGATGACGGCGTTCCTATCGTTGTCAAATTCGGTGAGGTAGATATGTGCGTGGGTATCGATCATCAGGTAAATTGCTCCTCCTAAAATATTTGCTATAGTAGATAACCTCTATTCCATTTATTGCTGTTCTATCCTGCCAACTACATTTTAGTCAAAACATGGAATAGAAAAGCGACTACCGGAGGTGGCTAGATGAATGTGAAAGCTGTGATACTGAAGTATTTAGCAGCTATTTTGAAAAAAAGAGGTTTATTGACAATTCTGTTTAAATTACTTGATTGTTAATAAAAAAAAGTTTATACCTTTAAACTAGTTTTCATAGGGTACGGATTAAAAACGGGCCAGGGTTTCTACCCAGGCCCTAATTATTTTATAACGATCTTATCAAATACGAACCCTTCTTCGCTCAGCAACTTCAGTGTTTCTGGTAAGGCATATTCAAGTTTAGGAAAGGCCTTCTCGCTGTCATGAAACACCACAATAGATCCGCTTCTATAGTTCTTCACCACATTGTTCAGACAGTTTTCTTTGTTTACACTTTCAACAAAGTCAGCGCTCAACACATCCCACATAATAACTTTTGCCGAAGTATTCATCGATTTTGAAATCTGCCGCGCCTGGCTATTTTTGATTTTTCCATAAGGCGGCCTGAAAAGATTTGTATGAATCAGTGCTGCTGCTGTAGCGATGTTCTCCGCATATTTTTGGTCACTCACCAGCCAGCCATTCAGGTGGTCATATGTATGATTGCCCACTGCATGCCCTTCTGAAATTATCTGCTGATAAATCTTCGGATATGCTGCAACGTTAGAGCCGATACAAAAGAAAGTTGCTAGTGCATTATACCTGCTCAGCTGGTCTAGAACAAAAGGTGTGATGGCAGGATGTGGACCATCGTCAAAGGTTAAGTATACCTTCTTTTCCGTCGTGTCGATGCTCCAGATATAAGAAGAGAAAAATTGCTTTATGAAATCCGGAGTCTTGATGAAGAAGCGATACAACATGCCGAACAAAGATACCGCAACAGCAGTGCAGGATAAAAGTAGCCTTGCAATAAATACTACTTTTGTTGCTATGGATGAAAAAGTGAGAGTACGCTTTGCACCTAGCCCTACAGGCGGTCTGCACCTGGGGGGCATTCGCACAGTTCTATTCAATTATCTTTTTGCAAAGAGTAAAGGTGGTGCTTTTGTGCTGCGTATCGAAGACACAGACCAAAGTCGCTTTGTGCCTGGTGCCGAGGAGTACATCTTCGATACACTGAAGTGGTGTGGATTGGAACCGGATGAAAGCACCGTTCATGGCGGTCCTTTCGGCCCTTACCGGCAAAGCGAACGCAAAGCCATGTACCGCCAGTATGCAGAACGGCTGGTGGAGCTGGGGTATGCGTACTACGCTTTCGACACTGCAGAGGAACTCGAAAGCATGCGTGAAAAGCTGAAGACTGAAGAACAGCCAAGTCCCCAATACGACAGGAAAG
Organism: Chitinophagaceae bacterium; assembly: GCA_035644775.1. Classification (GTDB taxonomy): domain Bacteria; phylum Bacteroidota; class Bacteroidia; order Chitinophagales; family Chitinophagaceae; genus Flavisolibacter. The sequence goes on from DASQNW010000022.1 coordinate 2,123, forward strand.
TTCGGTTGAGCATGCGCAACTCACTTTCACTGCCAGCTGACGAAGTGCAACAGCTACTGCAGCAGGAGGCCGAGCATGTGATTCGAATTAAAATGCCCGACAATGAAACAGTTTCCTTCCATGATTTGATACGCTGGGAGGTAAGCTTTGACACTGCCACGATAGATGATAAGGTTCTGTTGAAAGCTGATGGCATGCCTACATATCACCTGGCCGTAGTGGTGGATGATTATCTCATGCAAATTACTCATGCATTTAGGGGCGAAGAGTGGTTGCCAAGCGCGCCCGTTCATGTTCTGCTCTGGAGATACCTTTTTGGCGAAGATCAAATGCCTCAGTGGGCACATTTGCCATTAATCTTAGGGCCCCATGGAAAGCTCAGTAAACGCGACGGAGCTAAGTACGGCTTTCCTGTATTTGCGGCAAATTGGAAAGACAATATTTCAGGTGAATTAAACGAAGGCTTTAAAGAAAAAGGCTTTCTTCCGCAGGCCTTCATCAACATGCTGGCGATGCTGGGGTGGAACGACGGCACCGAACAAGAAATCTTTTCTATTGAAGAACTGATCACAAAATTTTCTATTGAAAAAGTACATAAATCAGGTGCAAGGTTCGACTATGAAAAAGCTAAATGGTTCAACCATGAGTGGCTGAAAAGGTTGTCGGTTGCTTACTATAGTGAGCAAGTGAAAGCAATGTTCATAGACAAGGGAGCAATCATACGGAATGAGCAGCAATTTGAAACTGTATTGGAACTTGT
>DASQNW010000023.1:0-2089 GCA_035644775.1 Chitinophagaceae bacterium
ACAGCTAAGCCTGCCGTTTGGGACCAGATAAATCGCTTTTCATTTGGGTTAATCCAAAGTTTTCTGTTTATTTTCTTAATTTCCTTCTAAATGCTTGCTATGTCAAACACCTCTTCCCGGAGACAGGTTATTAAGACGGGTGTTCTTGCTGCCATAGGTTCTTCCTTTATAGGCAAAGCCGGCGCTTCGCCTATGATAGAACAAAATGAAAATGATGATCTCGGTTGGCAAAACTTCAAAGTGGGTGTTGCCTCCTATTCGTTCCGAAAGATGACCCTGGAGGACACTATAAAAGCATTGAAACGCCTCAGCCTTCATTATATCTCGATTAAGGATTTTCATTTGCCGCTCACCAGTTCCACCGCTGAAAGACAGGCGGCCATGCAAAAGCTAAAAGATGCCGGCATAACGGCTTTGAGCTGTGGTAATATCACCATGCAGCATGATGAAAAAGGCATCAGGCAGGCGTTTCAATACGCCAGGGATTGCAACATACCTACCATTGTTTGCAGTCCCGATCCGGCTTCAATGTCCGTATTGGATAAAATGGTAAAAGAATACGATATTAAGCTTGCTATACATAACCATGGGCCGGAAGACAAGCGGTTTCCTTCTCCATATGATGTGATGAAAGCAGTTCAGGGATTTGATAAAAGAATAGGGTTATGCATTGATGTGGGGCACACAGCACGGGCAAGAGTAAATCCATCAGAAGCGATTTTAAAATGTAAAGAACGACTGTACGACCTGCACTTCAAAGACATTGATTCCACAAAGCCGGATGGCGCTACTGTTGAAGCAGGCCGCGGTGTACTTGATCTGCCAGCTATTGTTCGTTCCTTGAAAAAAGTTCGTTTTGATGGGCTGGTAAGCATCGAATTTGAAGGCTGGGAAAATGATCCACTACCCGCAGTAGCTGAAACGGTAGGGTATGCAAAGGCACTGTTTACTACAAATAAGGATAAGAAAACAAAGGCTTCTAAATCCATCTAAAGTGATAAGAGGCTTTCTGATGAAGGCTCTATTGCATTTTTTGAAAAGAAGCACAATGCGATTCCTTAACTATAATTGATCAGCCAAAGAACAGAATGATTTGGAGCATGTTTCCATAGAGGAAGTTATTTGATTTTTATCATCTTTCTGACCTTCTTTATTCCATTCAGTATTCCTCTTGATGATACAAAACTCATAAAACATAACCAATTCATTGTTTCGGCACTTGATAAAGCAGTGATCTGCCCCTACCTGATTCCTTAGGTATTTACGTCGGTGCAGTGGAGAAATCAACAACATAAGTAGTAAAATTTCAAGGCAGTTTTGCTTGCAACTCGAGTGAACCTGAACTATTGACCTGCTACGCAGTTGCCTGGTTTGATGGTCTGGTAAGGGGTAAATAGGCAGCTTGCAAACCGTTTGGTTTTGAAGCTGCTGTTATTAGGCTCCCCTTAAGATCAATTTATCGAACCAATTTTATAAAGACCTATGCCAACTATATGATTTAAAGCCTTTTGTAAATTTGTTTTTATTTAGACATCAGAATCAATAAAACTTATTACTACGTAAGCCTGTATACTGATGTCAAGGAATTTTCCGCCTTCGTTTAGCTGTCTGGTAATCTATATGACCTGTTTACTTGGTTTCTGTGTCTGGTTAAGATGATTAAGGCAAAGAATGATGTCGCACACCATTGCCTTTATAGACGCTACGTATACCGATGTGACGGCCACATTCGTCCCATTTATTTCGCTTCTGGAGAGTGAATACATGCCAATTACGCGATTGGCCCGGTTGAAAAAAAGCAATTTGGCTACTTCAATCACTAATGGTATTTAGGTTTTATTATTGAAGAAAGATATGAAAACACAGTGGATGAAATCAGAACTGATTTTGAGCAAATGAATAACCAAAAACTGATTTAGTAGCCTGGTTTTGCTTTGGGAAATGCGTTAAGCAATAAATAGCAATAAGGATGATAAGGCGCCATTTTGCCTTTCTGGAGTGTTTTGCCCGGTAGGAAAACCCGGCTTACCTCGCCTATTAAGCTGATCTTTTAGGCTCTTTCAGTAATTAGCAATAATTGAAGACCGAC
>DASQNW010000024.1:0-10370 GCA_035644775.1 Chitinophagaceae bacterium
AGATGCAGCTTTTCAGCTCGCGAGGCTTGAAGGCATTATTCCGGCACTAGAGTCTTCTCATGCACTGCACGCTCTGAATATAATGGAGTTTGGCAGCGATCAGGTAGTGGTGATTTGCTTGTCGGGCAGGGGAGATAAGGACCTGGCCACATATATGAAGGCTATGGGTGTAGAGAACTCGGGAGTGGCTGGTTAACCGTCTTTTGTATCAACAACATCCAGATAATATATTCTTGTATTGCATTATGGCCGATAACGTTTTTCATGTCGTTCCTTTCAGAGACAGCCTTGCACACCGATTTAAGGAGTTGAATATTGCATGGTTGTGCAAATACTTTGAAGTGGAATCAATAGATGAAGAAATGTTGTCAGATCCGCAGAGGTTTATTATAGATAAGGGCGGGCATATTTTGTTTGCTGAGATGAATGGTGCAGTCGTCGGCACGTGCGCTTTAATGAAGTCGGGTGTAGACCAGTTAGAGTTGGGCAAAATGGCAGTTGCCGAAGAATACCAGGGACAAGGTATTGGGAGGGCATTACTAAAATCTGCGATAGAGCAAGCTCAGAAAGCAGGTGCCAAAGAATTATTGTTGTATTCGAACTCAATCCTGAAACCTGCTATTCATTTGTACGAAAGTTTTGGATTTACATCGGTTCCATTGAAAAGATCAGATTACAAACGATCCAACATAAAAATGATAAAACAGCTTGCCCTCTCTTCTGTGGAAGATCGCAGGCGTATTGATTCAATATGAGCAGATTGGCAGAATTATTCAAGCGAAAAAAAAGCAAGGTGCTAAACGTGTATTGTACTGCAGGCTACCCAGAGGTGAACAGTACGATTGAAGTAATGCGAGCCTTAGAAAATGCTGGCGCTGACATTATTGAATTAGGCATTCCCTACAGCGATCCTTTGGCGGATGGCCCCGTGATACAAGCTAGTGGGAGCAAGGCAATTGCAAACGGCATGACTGTATCTACATTATTACGCCAACTTGAAAACTTCCGGAACACTTCTCCTGGAGGAGTGCCGGGAATCAATATACCGGTTATTTTGATGGGTTACTTTAACCAGGTATTGCAGTTTGGATTTGAAAAGTTCTGCTCATGTGCAGCAGCGGTGGGTATCGATGGCTTGATTCTTCCGGATCTTCCCATGTATGAGTATGAGCAGACTTACGGCAGGATTATCAGCAACTACAACCTTGATTTTATTTTCCTGGTAACGCCTGAAACTTCTGACGAACGAATTCAAAAACTTGATCAGCTAAGCAGTGGCTTTTTGTATGCCGTATCGTCATCATCAACTACAGGAAAAGATAAAAATCTTGACGATCAGAAAACCTACTTCCAAAAACTGCTATCCCTGAAACTGAAAAATCCGGTGCTGGTGGGGTTTGGGATTAAAGATAAGCAGACCTTTGCCACCGCTTGTACTTACGCGAACGGTGCTATCATCGGTTCGGCTTACATAAAAGCCATCGAGTCTGCCACAGATGTAAGCAGTGCGACCAGGGCTTTCTTAAGCAAGATTTTAGATTAAATATCCATGCTTCACAAAGAAAACATTCCTCTTAATTGTACACGATGAAGATCATCGTTATCAAATACAACGCGGGCAATATACAGTCGGTACTTTACGCATTAGAGCGTTTAGGCATCAATGCCGAAGTAACAGACGATGCAGAAGAGATCCGCTCGGCTGACAAGGTAATTTTCCCCGGTGTAGGGGAAGCGAGCAGCGCCATGCAACATCTACGAGACCGGCAGCTTGATGCAGTGATCAAAGACTTAAAACAGCCTGTGTTTGGGATCTGCGTAGGTATGCAGCTTTTATGTGAGTTTTCTGAGGAAAATAATACCGCCTGCATTGGTGTGTTTCCTGTAAAGGTGAAGAAGTTTGCTCCTGAATTTTCTGATAATGCCGGCAGGGGTGAATTGCGAAAAGTACCGCAAATGGGATGGAATACGATATACAATCTGAAAACAGATCTGTTTACAGGTGTGGCAGAAAAAACTTACATCTATAATGTTCACAGTTACTATGCGGAGGATAGCAGTTACACGATTGCACACTGCGACTACGGAGTAGAATATGCTGCGGCGCTGCGTAAAGACAATTTCTACGGAGTGCAATTTCATACAGAAAAAAGCGCGGAGGCAGGCGAACAGATACTTAGGAACTTTGTAGAAAAGGTAAACTAGGAGTTTATGGAGATCATTCCCGCAATTGATATTATAGAAGGCAAATGCGTTCGCCTCACAAAAGGAGATTACAACACCAAGAAGATATACAACGAAAGCCCTTTAGAAGTGGCGAAGCAATTTGAAGATGCGGGGCTTACACGCTTGCACCTTGTGGATCTCGACGGAGCCAAAGCAGGAGAGGTTAAAAACTGGAAAGTGCTTGAAGCAATCGCTGCAAGAACACAACTCACTATAGATTTCGGAGGTGGAGTAAAAACAGAGAAAGATGTCAGCATTATTCTGAACTCCGGTGGTGCAATGGTGACTATCGGAAGCCTTGCAATTAAGGACGAAACTACATTTGTAAGCTGGTTTGAAAAATGGGGAGCAGAAAAGTTTTTGTTGGGGGCCGATGTGAAAGATGAAAGGATTACAGTAGGAGGTTGGTTAGAGACCACAGACATTTGGATTTACGACTTCATTGAAAAGTATTTTGAAAAAGGAGTGCGACAAATCTTCTGCACGGATGTGGCTAAGGATGGTGCGCTGGAAGGTCCGTCAATTGAGTTATACAAAAACATCGTTAGCAAATTTCCGCAGCTTCATTTTATCGCAAGCGGTGGCGTAAGCACACTGGACGATGTTCATCAATTAAATGACATTGGTTGTAATGGCGTTATCATAGGCAAAGCTATCTATGAAGGACGGGTGCCACTCTCACAACTTAAAATGTTTCATCCATGATACCAGAGAACTTTTGGATGTTTGCACTCACAGGCCTGCTACTTAATCTAACTCCTGGCAGCGACATGCTTTATATCATAGCACGAAGTTCAGGGCAGGGGACGAAAGCTGGGGTAATCTCCGCTTTAGGTGTTGGTGCAGGATGTCTTTTTCATATCCTCGCTGCAGTTGTGGGATTGTCGACGCTCATTGAGCAATCGCTTTTTGCGTTTAATATTATCAAGTACATCGGTGCCGCTTATCTGGTTTATCTTGGCTTGAAGTCCATTTTAAACCGAAGACGATCTTTTGAAGTTAAACACCAACTAAAGCCGCTATCACTTCAAAAAATATTTTGGCAAGGCGTATTGACAAATATGCTTAATCCGAAGGTGGCGCTTTTCTTTCTTGCTTTGCTTCCACAGTTCATTAATGTTCACAAGGGAAATACGTCGCTGCAAATACTCTTCCTCGGGGCTTGGTTTAATGTTGTTGGAACCATTGTAAATATTTTAGTGGCAGTTTTATTTGGCAGTGTTGGCAGATGGCTGTTGAAGTTTCCATACTTTGTTCAATGGCAGGAGCGGATAACAGGAATATTTTTAATTGGTATTGGAATCAAAGTGGCATTAAGCTCAAAAAAATAGCATGCTTGCAAAAAGAATCATCCCCTGCCTCGACATCAAGGATGGCCGTACTGTGAAAGGTGTCAATTTTGAGAACTTGCGTGATGCAGGGGACCCGGTGGAGCTTGGTGCATTCTACGCGTCGTGTGGAGCAGATGAACTGGTGTTTCTCGATATAACGGCAACAATAGAAAAAAGGAAGACACTGAGCGACTTGGTAAAACGCATTGCTCACAAGATCAACATTCCGTTCACTGTAGGCGGGGGAATAAAGACAGTTGAGGAAGTTAGTGTGTTGCTCAATTCTGGTGCAGATAAAATCTCGGTAAACACTGCTGCTTTCAATAGGCCACAGCTGATAAGCGAGATTGCAAAAGCTGCCGGAAGCCAATGTGTGGTTTTGGCGATTGACACCAGAAAAGAAGAAGACGGGCAGTGGTATGTATATCTGAACGGTGGAAGAACAAAAACAAATACTAAATGCATGGATTGGGCGAGTCAGGCGGTGGAGATGGGAGCGGGCGAAATATTACTCACATCTATGAACCACGATGGCACGAAAGCGGGCTTTGCACTGGACATCACAAAAATGTTGTCAGACAATTTGGCTGTGCCAGTAATAGCTTCGGGTGGTGGTGGCACGATTGAACATTTTGTTGATGTTTTTGAAGAAGCACATGCTGATGCGGCACTTGCGGCGAGTATTTTTCACTTCAAGGAAATTGATATTCGCGAGTTAAAACAATATCTGATGCAGCACGAAATTCCTGTTAGATTATAAACCGCCGAATAGTTTCAATAGAAAGTAGACAATGAAAATAGATTTTGCAAAATATCACGATGGACTGGTGCCGGCAGTGGTGCAGGACTACAGCACGCACAAGGTGTTGATGCTTGGCTTCATGAACGAAGAAGCTTTTAAGAAGACGGAAACAACAGGCCTCGTTACTTTCTACAGCCGTTCGAAAAAGCGCTTGTGGACCAAGGGAGAAGAAAGTGGAAATCACCTTCAGTTGAGGCAAATGCTACCAGATTGTGATAACGACACTTTACTAATTAAAGCATTGCCTACGGGGCCGGTCTGCCACACAGGTGCAGACACCTGCTGGAGCGAACGCAACCATAAAGAAGATTTTCTCTACTATTTAGAGGACATCGTGCGATTGCGCAGAAACAGCGCCGATGCAGGTTCGTATGTAAAGCAACTGTTCGGCAAAGGAATAAACAAAATAGCACAGAAAGTGGGAGAGGAAGCAGTGGAACTTGTGATAGAAGCGAAAGACGTTAATAGGGAGTTATTTTTAAACGAAGCAGCAGATTTGTTGTTCCATTATTTGATATTATTGCAGGCTAAAGACTGCTCGTTGACCGATGTAGTTGAAGTGTTGAAACAACGTCATCAACATAAATGATTTATGAAAAGCATTTTCTTTTTACTTGCGTTTTTACCGTCCCTACTTATTGCTCAGGGCTTTACAATTAATGGTAGTGTTGCAGGTTTAAACGACGGCGTCGAAGTCCAAATCAACAACGTGAATGACAATGGGCTCGTGGCAAAGACTGCTGTCAAAGGCGGGAAATTTACCGTTCAGGGAACTATTCCCGAACCTTCTTTATATTGGCTAAGTATAGGTGGTGAGCAGGTGCATATTTTTCTTGAAAACGGAACTATTTCTGTTAGCGGCACCAAAAAAGATCTTAAGAACTTAAAGATCGAAGGGGGTCAGAGCCACAAGGATTTTGAGCAATTCAGAAACATTTTCAACCCACTTGTTGGCGAATTGAATGCTGCAGGCGCACTACTTAACAAGGCCAGCAATGAAGCAGACCAAAAGCGGTTAATGACAAAGTACGATTCTCTAAACAAGCGAATCAATAGTGAGGTAGAAAAATTTATTGCTGTAAAACCAACATCGTTCGTTTCTCCTTTTTTATTGTACATCACGGCACAGTTGCTGGACGACCCCATGACCCTTGAGCGCCGGTACAATGCACTTGCAGAGCCCGTACGCAATTCACACATCGGTAAGAGTCTGTCTCAGTTTATAGCTTTCAATAAAGTTGGGGCTGTTGGCACAGACGCTTTGGAATTCTCGCAGGTAGATCCTGCAGGCAAACCAGTGTCTTTATCTTCTTTTCGCGGAAAGTATGTGCTCGTTGATTTCTGGGCAAGTTGGTGCAGACCATGCAGGATGGAGAACCCTAATGTGGTGAAAGCCTTCAATAAATTCAACAATAAAAACTTTACAGTGCTGGGCATTTCCCTCGACAGGGAAAAAGATCCCTGGATCAAAGCCATAGAAAAAGATGGTCTTGTATGGACACAAGTAAGCGATTTGAAGTTTTGGGAAAATGAGGTGGCACAGTTATATAGAGTTCAAGGTATACCACAGAACTTTCTTGTGGATCCAAATGGGAAAATAGTAGCTAAAAACCTCCGGGGCGAAGCATTGGAAACAAAGCTTTGCGAATTGTTGGGATGTAATTAAATCTTTTGCTTTATAGGAACAGGGGTCTGTCTTTTGGCAGGCCCTTTTTTATTGACAGTTAGCAGTCATCCGGCCACAACACAGAAGCAGGAATCAACAACCTCACAGTATCTTTGTCGTTATGCACCAGCGTACAGTAGCTTTCCATACCTTGGGTTGCAAGCTCAATTTTTCTGAAACCTCAATGCTTTCCCGCCAATTGGAAAGTGATGGTTTTTTGAAGAAAGATTTTAATGATGTGGCGGATGTGTATGTAATCAACACATGCTCCGTTACTGAAAACGCTGACAAAGAATGCCGGCAGCTGGTACGACGCATACAAAGGAAATCACCGGACAGCCTAGTGGTAATCACCGGCTGTTATGCACAACTGAAACCAAAACAGATCGCTGAAATCCCAGGGGTGGACCTTGTATTGGGTGCAGCAGAAAAATTTAATCTCACCAGTCATCTTAAAGAGCTTACAAAGGGCGATTCTGCCCGGATCAGCAGTTGCGATATTGAACATGTAAGCGGGTTTCACCCCTCATATTCTGTTAGTGACCGAACCCGTTCCTTCTTAAAAGTACAGGATGGCTGTGATTACAACTGTTCTTTCTGCACCATCCCTATGGCTCGCGGTCGCAGCAGAAGCGACAGCATACAAAATGTCATGTCTAATGTGAATAAGCTGGCAGAAAGAGGAGTTAAAGAGATTGTGCTTACTGGGGTTAATCTCGGCGACTTCGGAAAAGATCCGTCTGGAAATAGGAGAGAGTCTACTTTCTTCGACCTGGTAAGGCAACTCAATGAAGTAAGGAGAATTGATCGTTTTAGGATCTCTTCCATCGAGCCAAATCTTCTCTCGAGGGATATTATTGAATTGGTAGCAACGAGCGAGCGGTTTATGCCGCATTTTCATATACCGTTACAGAGCGGTAGCAACGAAGTGCTTGGCCTGATGAGGCGGCGATATAAGCGAGAGCTTTATGCCGAGAAAATAGCAATGATAAAGTCACTGATGCCGCATTGCGCAATAGGGGTAGACGTGATTGTAGGTTTTCCTTCAGAAAGCGCAGTGCACTTTAGCGAAACCTACGAGTTTCTTCAGGAGCTTGATGTTAGTTATTTGCACGTGTTTACTTACTCGGAAAGAGAGGGCACAAAAGCGGTAGCAATGAACGGAGTGGTGCCGGTGAATCTTAGACACGAAAGAAATAAGGTGCTGCGGCAGCTTAGCTACCAAAAAATGCAGGAATTTACCAGCCAGCATAGAGGCGCAACAAGGAAAGTGTTGTTCGAGGACAGCGACAAGAATGGATTGATGGAAGGATATTCCGATAATTATATTCGTGTGTCAACTCCTTACAGAAGTGAATGGGCTAACAGGATTGTGGATTGGGTGATCTGATGGTTTTTTGCCCTAGAAATTTTTTTTGCGTGTGCTATTGACCCTATATTTGCACTCCCAATTGGGAGCATAGCTCAGCTGGTTCAGAGCATCTGCCTTACAAGCAGAGGGTCCGCGGTTCGAACCCGTGTGCTCCCACAACCTCGGTTTAACGACTGAGGTTTTTCATTATAAGTGTATTTAGTATCTTATAATGAGGTAGCAGGGTGTAAGCGTATAGGAGCTGTTTTTTTAGAGCGTGTCTTACCAACTCGAAGGTTCCGCTGTTCAAACTTGTGTACTCCCACAACCTCGGTTTAGCGACTGAGATTTTTTCCCACTAAGAAATGGCTTTCTTTTTGCACCAACACTTACGTTGAAAAGGCTTTATAATCAGGAGGTATTGCTTTATTGGGTTAGCAGTGTTACTTTGAACCTCCAATCTGTACCGTTATGGGACTTCTCCTGCCTTCCATGCGAACGATGCTGTTGCTTAAATTGCGATGTTCCAACTGCTCTTTTCAGACGCGTAAGCTGATAAGAAGTTGTCCCTACTGTCGTACGCGCCTCAAAAAAGTGCAGGTTTCTATTTTCAACCTCGTCATGCTGTTAATGCTCATTTTAGCTGCACTTGTGTTGGTGCAGGAAATCTACGGTTATCAGTGGATAGATCGCGGCTTTCAGAAATTCTATAGAAAGCTAATGGATATCTACCAAAATCAGGGTACATAAGCAAGAAACTCGCCGTTCGGCAGCGAAATCTTTTCTGTAGATGATTAACTTTGGCTCTGAAATGAACTACAGTTTATCAGGGAATGAATCAGCAGCGCCGCAGAGCCAGGAGGAATTGCTGGTTGATGTGGAGCAGCCTTTACTGCTTATCGTGTGGAACGATGAGGTAAACACATTTGAATGGGTGATTGAAACTCTTATGGAAGTTTGCAAACACAGCCACGAGCAGGCCGAGCAATGCGCTTATATTATTCACTACAAAGGCAAGTACGCCGTTAAACAAGGCGACTACGAAGAACTGAAACCCATGTGTGATGCCATTACTGAGAGAGGCATAGGTGCAACCGTAGAAGAACAATTAGCTTAAAACTTTCTGGCTATGATGTTTGGTAACACCGCACGCCAGGTATGCCATTCATGAGGCCACTCGCTCCCCCAAATATCAAGTTCGTAATTGATGCCCTTGTTATAAAGAATTGATGCAAAACTTCGGGCTGCGTTCGGCGCTTCGTAAGCTCCACTACCACTAAACAAATAGATATTATTGCTCCTCCGGATCTGCTCCAAAAGGGAATGGTCAGCCAGGTTAGGTAAGTAATGCTGCGGGCTATTGAAATAAACATCATCGTCAAAATAGCCCTTGGTATATTCTGTCAGGTCATAGACACCACTTAAACCAAGAACACCATTCAGCAAGTCTGGCCGCTTTAGAAACAGGTTCATCGCATGAAGTGCCCCAAATGAAGCACCACAGCTGATGATGGGTGTTTCGGCACTGGTGCAGTTCTTTACAAACGGTATCACTTCTTCAATGACATAGTTATTGAACTGCTGGTGCCTTATCGATTTTTGTCTCGAATCAATATGATCGTTCATCCAGCTTTCGTTATTGATGCTGTTGATCGAAAAAAGTTTGACTTTTCCACTCAAGACAAAAGGAGCCAGGCTTTCTATTAGTTGAAAACGTTCATACTCCAGGTAATCTGCTGCTGCTGTTGGAATAAGCAGCAAAGCAAAACCATAGTGTCCATAAACAGCAATCGGCATCTCCTTCTGCAACTGCGGACTAAACCATGATGTAATGAAACGTTCCATATACTTGATGAAATTACTTATTGGGAGAACAGTATTCTGAATAGGATTTTCTAAGAAAAGCACAGATTAGTAAGTACTGTTTTTACATCAAAACAGGTAAAAACACCTAGCATCGGCAAATTACCCCCTATGCGTGTGAAAATATTCACATGTCATGTAATATTCACAAGTATAACTACTATATTGTTTTGTAAACCAGTATCTATCCTGTGAAGGTAAAAACCAATATCAATTCATTGACTGAAAACCAGCTGCATGAAATTCCGCAGGCGTTTTTAGAACAGATGATCAGCGATAGCCCTTTGGCTAATTTGATCTGCCTTGAAGATGGTTCTATAGTTTATTCTAACAAAGCCGCGGCACTGTATTTCAATTGCCCCCAGGAACAGTTAACTCGTGTAAACGTCAATACTCTTTTTATAGAAAATATTCTTTCTCGGGATAAATCTAAGGCGTTAAAGAGTGAAACTCTTGTAGCACATGCGCTGTCAAAAGAGGGAGAGATAATCACCCGTTTGTTCCTGAACCGTTTCAATTGTACGGGCTGTAGAAAAATAAATCTTGTAATACAAGCAGATTTTCAAAACGGCAACACTAACACTTTTGTTGGCAAACAGCTTCCATCAAAAAAGAACAGCAAAGTTGTTGCTGATGCGGGGCAAGAGGAAATAAAATCACTTGGTGATCCACAGAAAATAAAAAGTGAACAAAATTATAAGCTCCTTTTTAGTGAACACCCACTTCCCATGTGGGTTTTTGACAGGCAAAGCTTGCGGTTTCTTGAAGTGAATGATGCCGCCATAGAACACTATGGCTACTCAAGGCAGGAATTCTTGCAAATGTCTATTCTTGACATTAGACCCGAAGAAGATGTCAAAGAAGTCAAGTCAGTACTGCAAAGCAACAATGATGAAGCGATTCATGGAAGAGTATGGCACCACCAGAAGAAAAGTGGAGAAGTCATTTACGTGAAAATAAGGTGCAGAGATCTCAAACATTCCGGAAGTAATGCGTGTCTAGTTCTTGCGGAGGATGTCACTGATACGATTTTAGCTGAAGAAAAATACAGGATGTTGTTCCAAAACATCCCTTTGCCTGCATGGATATATAGCTCCAACGACCTTTCTTTTCTTGAGGTAAATGATGCTG
>DASQNW010000025.1:0-1757 GCA_035644775.1 Chitinophagaceae bacterium
GTGCTTCTTCGTTCTTCTTCAGGTAATGATCCATGAATTCTGAAGCCTTTCTATTAGGAGAAATCTTCGGGGCTTTCAATTCCTTTGTTACAGAAGAGCGGATAGAGGCAGAATCAACCATTGCAAGAGCCATATTCGGGCTGTTTATGCTTTCGTTATTCTGCTGGTGTGTGTAGCTCACGTATTGTGCATTCGGTAGCAGTACCTGCGCAAAAACGTTCGAGCTTTCAAAAATTGACGCCAACCAAAGAAAGTGGCAAAAAAAGGCTGTTTTCGATAGAGTGCTTTTCAACATTGTTTTCGAGTTTGGTGAAACAATGCCGACCCAAGGGTTTGGATTACCAGGGTTAATCAGAAGGAATATCGGTAGGAAGAGTACATCAGGTTTCGGGGGTACGGTTATCAGGGTTTTTCATTAACCGGAACACTGCGTATTCTTATCGAAGAGCTAAGGCAAAGATATCCGGCACAATCCGCTTCTCATAGCTTTTTGCATTTAGGAAAAATACGTACCATATGTAAGTCGCTGAAGTAAAAGCAACTTGGCACAGGTAAAAACTTGCATGTAAATTAGTCAGCAGCTCTGTCAAAACGGGTGTTTACCTTTAGAAGCTATTTTAGGCGTCCGGCACGTTGGAATGATTTTTATTCGGATTATTGTACAGGTAAAGCTACTTAAGCGCAGAATTAATTGACCTCTAATACAACCCCCATGTCACAAGCTACTATACAGAACAGAAATGCCAAAAAAGTCTTGATCATAGAAGATGAAGGAGATATGTGCTTACTACTGAACATCATGCTCAATGGTAAGGAAATGGAACTGGACCACGTAAAAAACCTGGCTGCTGCTGAAGAATATCTACAAAAAGAACAACCTTCTGTTGTCATTCTTGACAATAAGCTGCCGGATGGATTTGGAATTGATTTTATCAGCACCATCAAAAACCTTCATCCAGCCATTAAAATCATCATGATTTCAGGTTTTGACGGATCAGCAAAAGATGTGGCGTTAGAGAACGGCGCTAACATTTTCTTAGAAAAGCCTTTTACAAAAGACCAGCTATACCAGGCTTTGAAGAGCCTGATGAGCGAAACTCCCACTAAAGCCTAATCCATTTTTCCTACTGTTTCATCGTAATGAGTGGCCTCATGTTTGTGTTTGCTACTAAAAGATTATCATGATCGAAAGGCAGACCATCAATGGGAAAGACGTGTGGCTGAAGGTGGATCCTTATCATGTTGAAAGGGAAAATCCGAATATCATTCCTACAGAATATTTCACTGCCAGCTATTATCTTTCTGAGCCCGAAACTGGTGCAAATGGCGAAGTCATACAAGAAGATGGTGAACTAAAACTCTTTGAGTCGCCAGTGGCGGCTCTTAGCTTTGTCCGGAAGAGAATCGAAAACCTGCTCTAAAACTTGTGCAGCACAAAACCGATGATACTGGCGCTGCGCTACCACACAGGCCAAATATTCCTGTTTATATTAGTTGAATGAAGACGAGAAATGGGCTGAAAACTGCCGTTTTCATTTTGCTGCTTATGGTGATTATTTCGGCAGTTTATTATGCCTGGTTTGCGTTCCCCATCATCAGCGGATACAATGCAAAAAATGCCTGCTCCTGCGCTTTCGTCCAGGGCAGAACCCGAAACTCTATCATGCAGGAAGAACTATCGTCATTTCCGCTTTCTTCAGGCGGTATTGAGATTAACTATAAAGATTCCTCAGCATCAGGAACTGTGCTGGGCTTTG
>DASQNW010000026.1:0-16742 GCA_035644775.1 Chitinophagaceae bacterium
TAGCCTCACGAGCAATGGGCAGGTGATTTTTCATCTGGAATCGGGCACACTTAAGCAGCGCATTGTGCAGGTGCTGGGCAATAATTATAGTGCGAAGTTGGTATCGGTTAAAGAAGAAACAGATTATCTCAATATTTATGGCTTCGTCGGCAAGCCCGAAACAGCAAAGAAAACAAGAGGCGAACAATATTTTTTCGTAAACAACAGGTTTATCAAGAGCGCTTATCTCAATCATGCCCTGCAAAGCTCCTATCAGAACATGATCGCTTCTGACAGCTACCCGATGTATGTGTTGTTCATTGACCTTGACCCTGCACAGGTGGATGTGAACGTGCATCCCACAAAGCAGGAAATCAAGTTTGAAGATGAAAAGATTGTGTATGCGTTTGTACAGGCAGCAGTCAAGCATTCCCTGGCGCAATTCAGCATCACGCCAGCTCTTGATTTTGAACTGGACGCTTCCATCCAAAACTTGGATTCAGTTCAAAAGCCTTTTAATGAAGAAAAGCAGGCCGCCACCCAGTTTTCTTCCATATTCCAGACGTTCACCCAGGCAAACCAGGCGCATAAGATAGAAAGATCCGGTACGTTTGATGCAAACAACGCAGGGGAACGTGAGGGTTTTCGTTCGCTTGGAAGATATCTTACAGAGCAGCACCATGATGTAAGCCTCAATTCTTCGCCTGCTGCTAATGTGTACGCTTCGCCTGACACTCTCAGCAAAGGCAAAATCTCGCAAGTGTTCAATACATACCTGCTCCTCCCCTTGGATGATCGGTTGTTATTGATTCACCAACAAGCAGCTCATGAACGTATTCTGTACGAGCGACTAAGAACATCGGCTGAAGGCAAGCCACAGTTAGCACAAAAAAGCATGTTTCCTGTTACCCTCGAGCTAGCACCGGCAGATGCTACGCTCCTTATGGACCTACTAGGAGAATTGGCTGGTTTTGGGTATCTCGTAGAGCCTTTCGGCAATAACTCTTTCATCATCCAGGGCACACCTCCCGACGTATTTTCTGGTAACGAAAAGCAAGTGATAGAACAACTTTTGGAACAGGTAAAGCATTCAAGTGATTTGAAATTCAACAAACGCGAGGTGTTGACCCGTTCTCTTGCCAGCCAGCAAGCTATTAAAACAGGGACCTTGCTCTCGCAGCATGAAATGGAATCTCTTGCGGAAAGCTTGTTCCAGTGTCAAATTCCGAATATAACCCCTGGCGGAAGACCTACTTACATAGAACTAAGGAAGGAGCAGCTGGAAAAGATGTTTCGCTGATCCGTCACTACAAGTTAAAATGTAGCAGTAAAGAAACATTTTTCTCCTCAGCGACCTTTCGCAACTGCCTTGGCCTCACCTTTTTTACAACAGGCATATTAATTGGTATAAAACGGTAAGCCCGGTTATCATTGAAGTACCCTGCTCCTCAAGTAAACCTGTGCTGATGTAAATAAACAAACATGGAAAAGGTTTATCGGCTTCTTCGCAACAACCTCGAAACAGGTCCTTTTACTATCGAAGAATTGCGGCAACAAAAACTTATGTCTTCAGACCTCGTTTGGGTTGATGGAGAGTGTCGCTGCTGGTTGACCCCTAAGGAGTTTGATCAATGGCAGCAATCGAGGAAACCAGGGGTGCAGGAAAAGACCACATCCCCTGAGCCCAAAGCAAACAATACATCCATTCATCAAAAAACATCTTTTGCACCATCGGTTAACGACCAATGGTATGTTTCTGAGGAGATGCAATTAGAGAGAAGAGCCGAGGAACTTAGAACGCAAGTACTTACAACAGCAGCCAGCTGCATATTCGACAAACCGAACAGATCAACCGCTCGTATTATAAATTCCACTCCCGTGCTTAGCGAGGATATGGACGATATTGAAATTGTGTATCACCGAAAAGAAAACACCATAACCGCTTCTCATTTAATTGCCGCTTGCTTGATAGGTCTGGTTTGTTATGGTGGCTGGAGGAACGGCTGGGCGCCAGTTAAAACAAGGGATGATGTAGTGACGTCTGTAGCTTTGCCTTATCAACCTGAATTGCCCAAGGCTTCACCTGTTGTACCATTTTCAACAGAGTTATGGGCAAGCTCGAACAGGCAGGAAGGCTTGACCGATGTGGCCTCTGTCGAGGGTGCTGATGCTGTTGATGAAGTAAGAAAATATAAGGTAGCTGCAAAACAGATTGTGCAGGTTTCCAATGCTGCCAAGATTGAAGCTGATTCAGCTCCAGAGCCGGTTATCGTGAAGGAACAAGTACTTGTAGAAACAGGAACTGCCATGGATAGTGAGATGGTCAGTAAAACGGAAACAGCTGTCAATGAACAATTGAAGGGTGAAGAGCCTGAAAAGAAAAAAGGGATAGGGCAGGTAATTAAAGGCTTGTTTAAAAAGAAGAACAAGAAAATTAACGAAGAAGAAGAGCAGCAGCAAATTTCTACGGCCAGCTAAATTCAATACTGTTCCCAAAATCCTTGCTGGATCACTTCCACAAGGTTCCTATCGGGATCTTCGAAGTAAAACGATTTCACTCCACCTTTCCAGACATGTTCGTGTAAGATGTTAATGCCGGCGTCATGGATAGATTCGAGAGCAAGAGCATATTCTTCCTTAACTACCTCAAAGGCGAAATGAATAATACCGTCTGCACCGTGAGGTGGTAACTCCTTGCTGCGCTTTGTCTCGGCAGCAATAAAGCATAGGAGCACCGAGCTCCCCGCCTGGAAGAAGATATGTCGGCCGGCCACAATCGAGATCACTGGTAGCTTCAGTTTGCCACCGTAAAATTCGTTTGTTTTTTCTAAGTCAGATACGTAGATACAGGTTTCTTTTATTCTGGCTATGTTCATATTTATCATCTACACGGTTCTTCTCTGTTGCGAAATAAAAAAGCGGCCACGAAAAAGTGGCCGCTACCTACCTGTAGTTAATGTAT
Organism: Chitinophagaceae bacterium; assembly: GCA_035644775.1. GTDB lineage: Bacteria > Bacteroidota > Bacteroidia > Chitinophagales > Chitinophagaceae > Flavisolibacter. Next base: position 2,942 of record DASQNW010000026.1, read on the forward strand.
CATCATAACCAACTGCCTATAAAAGCTTCATTCACCGGCTGACCTTGTAGTTTTTTCCTCCTCCTTGCTACGTCACTTCTGTGGCGCAACATAGTTACGATCATCAACGGAAGAAACGCGAAGGTAAGGGGTGGAATCCCTAAAACCGAAATCCATTTTCCACCATACATTTTCCGCATTGGCCTTCTCAATCTTTCTGCAATGATATACATGCTCGGAACGATCAATAAAGTCATGAAAAATGCAAAAGCGAGTCCGAAGATGATCGTCCAGGAAAGCGGCTTCCAAAAAACTGCATTATCACCGCCGAAGAAGATGTGCGGATTCAAGTCGGAAAAAAGAGTAACAAAGTTGATGTTAAAACCAATGGCCAACGGTATTAAGCCAAGCATGGTTGACAATGCTGTAAGCAATACAGGTATGATCCGCACCTTGCCTGCCTGGATAACGGCTTCACGTGTTTTTAGACCTTGTGATCGTAGTTCATCAGCAAACTCGATCACCAGTATTCCGTTTTTTACCACAATACCTGCCAGCCCTACGATGCCGATACCTGTCATCACTACAGATACCTCCATGCGTGTGATGGCAAATCCCAACAAAACACCAATAACGCTGAAGATGATTTCGGTTAAGATAATTACCGGCTTACTTACCGAATTAAACTGCAGTACTAGAATGAACAAGATCAACATAAGCGCAATAATTAAAGCCTTCGAGAGAAAGGCACCCGTTTCGGCTTGCTGTTGTCCTTCACCTGTTTGGCGAATCGTCACATTGTCTTGAGTGGTTTTGAAATTATCGAGATAGTATTTTATCTCCTGATTTACAGCAGTGGGGGTGTAGCCTTGCGTCATCAGCACGTTGGAACGAAGGGTGATCACACGTTTTTGGTCTTTTCTCTTTACGTTTCCTAGTGTGCTAGTATAATCTACTTTCACTAGCGAGCTTATGGGTATGCTTTTAAACAATCCGGTAGCCATATCCCTGAATGCAATGTTCATATTCAGGAGATCCGATAAATTTCTTCGTTCTTCCAAGTTTCGTAACTGAATCTTGTATTCTTCTTCTCCTTCTTTAATCTTCGACACTTCTCTGCCAAAAAGAGCCGTACGCAATGAACTGCCTATCTGGGCTGAAGAAACACCTTCAATCAGCGCACGCTGCCTATCCACCGTAAGCGAAATTTCCGGGTTGGTGAGATCTACATCCATTTTTAATTCCTCTACGCCGGGCACCTGTATAGAATCCAGATAATTTTTTAGTGCGACTGCTGTCTTTGTCAAAGCATCAAAGTCTTCGCTTGCTACTTCTATATTGATTGGAGGATCTGTGGGAGGGCCACCTTTTAACTGGTCAACCGAAATCTCCGCACCAGGTATTCCTTTTACTTCTTGTCGTATGGAATCAAGGTAGGGTGCAGTAGAGATGCCCTCTCTTTTTTCGAACTCCACAAAAGAAATTTGTATTCTACCAAGCTCCGAACGAGTGCTTCGGTCACCGCTCATTGGGTCGGAAGCACCTACGGCCACGTTTGAAATAACACTTTCCACAACAGGGTTCTGCCTGCCGTTTTCCATCTTCAAAGCCTTGTACACCCGCTTCTCGAGCACACGAGTTATTGAGTCAGTGTACTCTACGTCAGAGCCTACCGGCAACTTCAAATATACGTAGACCTGGTTGGGATCACCCGATGGAAAAAAAACTACCGGCACTTTTCTCATCGCGAAAAAAAACAATGAAAAAACGAAAAGTGCCAAGGTTGCAAGCAGCAAATAGACAGGGCGCCAGCCGTTCAGTGCCCACCGCAACGAACGTTCGTACCGAGTCATAATCGCTGGCAAAACTTTGTTCTGGAAGCTGTGGATCCAATCGGATAAAAGATACCGGCTGAGGATCACCATCAAAACCAGGAACAGGATCAGATTACCGAGAAACGTGAATCCAAGAATGTCTAACAGCAAACCGGCGCCAACAGCAATCCATAATACAGGCTTTTTGAAAATTGCAGATTTTGGCTCCTTGGCATCTCCATTTCCCTCCGGATGATTCATAAAATCTACAGCAAACACAGGGTTCATTATAAAGGCAACAATAAGCGATGCAGTCAGTGTAAAGATGAGCATTGTAGGCAAGTAGATCATAAACTTGCCGATGATGCCGGGCCAGAACAATAGCGGGAAGAATGGAGCCAGTGTAGTTAATGTGCCAGCCAGTACAGGGATAAACACTTCGCCTGCGGCCGCCATAGCCGACTTCTCGGAGCTAATGCGGCCTCGACCCTGCACAAAAATGCGGTGCGTATTCTCAATTACCACAATGGCATCATCCACAATAATTCCGAGGCCAAACAACAATGCAAACAGCACAATAAAATTGAGTGTAACGTGAGTGCCGACTATCAGATCTGCAATTGGTAAAAACAAAAAAGCTACAAACATGCTCAGTGGTACGGACAGTGCAACAAAAAACGCGTTTGTGACACCCATAAAGAACATCAGAATCATTAGCACCAGGATAAACCCGATTACAATGGAGTTCACCAGGTCGTTGAAAGAAGTGCGGGTTGCCTTACTCATATCTCCTGTAATCACTACATCAAGGTCTTTAGGAAAGGCGCTCGCCTTCAGATTATCTACTACTTGCTTTACCTCGTCAGAAGTTTCGATAAGATTCTCACCTGCTCTTTTAACAATGTTTAACGTGATTACCTTTTTACCATTCAATCGTGCGTAGCTTTCTGTTTCCTTGATGGTATCTTTTATCTGTGCAATGTCTTTCAGATAGATGGGCTCACCTCTTGAGTTTCGGACAACAATGCTTTCAATATCATAAGCAGTTTTCAGCTGTCCCCGCAATTGAAGCGAACGGCGCATATTTCCCACTTCGAGTAGACCTCCGGAGATGTCCATGTTTTCCCGGGCCACCGCGTTAGCAATATCGTCATAAGTAACTCCTGACGCCTGCAACCTTGCATTGTCGACATTGATCTGGAACTCACGCTCCGGTGCACCTACCAGGTCTACACGATTAAGTTGCGGCAGCTCTTCTAGATTTGCCTGCAGTTGTTCAGAGTATTTCTTTAACTGCATCAATGGATAGTCGCCACTTACATTAACATACATGATTGGCTGCTCGGAAAAGCTGACTTCAAGAACAGAAGGTTCCTGCGTAAGATCAGTCGGCAGATCGGACCGCGCTTTATCTACAGCGTCCTTTACTTTTTGAAGTGCTATGTCTGTTTTAACGTCGGTATCAAATTCAACCATGATCGCCGAAAAGTCCTGCACCGATGTGCTAGTGGTTTTATTGATCTTGGCACCAGTGATGCTCTTTATCTGCTTTTCTATAGGCTGGGTTACAAGGTTTTCAATGTCACGTGGCGAATTGCCTACATATACAGTTTGAACGTAAATGGTAGGAATAACAATATCTGGGAATTGTTCTTTTGGTAAGGACACAAACTGGTACAAACCTGCGAGGGTAACAAAAATCATCAACAGGTAAATTGTTGTTTTGTTTTTGATACTCCAGGTAGTAGGACCGAACTGCTTTGCTCGCTCTCTTGTATTTTCAAACATGATTTGCTTTTTTGATCGGTGGAGAAAAGATCTTCTATCCTGCCTGCGTAGAAATTAGCTGCCCATCATACAAACCCTGGAATCCTTCCGTGATAAGAACATCTCCCTGCTGAATGCCGCTCTTAACTTCCAGTTGATCATTATAGAGTTCGCCAACAACAACTGCACGCCGGCGTGCGATCATTTTTCCATTTTCGTTGGAGGCTACCATCACGAATTTGCCCTGTTCGTCATTTTGCAGAGCATTCATTGGAATGGTGACCGCGTTCTGTTTTGCATAGTCGCGAATCTTTACCATGGCTATCTGGTTGGGCTTGAAGTTGGGATCTGAGGGAATCTTTGCTTCGATATAGAACGTTCTTGTAGCAGGATCAATGACCTTTCCTACCACGTTAACTTTTGTGGTCACCGTCTTGTTCAACTCAGGAAAGTGTACCTCGAGCGTAGAACCTGTGCTAACTTTGTTGAGGTAGTTTTCCGGCACCTGTGTTACCACCTTCAAGTCTCTCGTATTTACAATCCTTATTTGCGGCCCTACAGCAGAGGCACCAACGAATGCCTCACCCACCCGCACGTTTACCTGGTCGGCAATGCCAGAAGCAGGTGCTGTCACTGTCATCAGTGCTGCCTGCTTTTGAATGATGCCTATGTTTTTCCTGAGATTTTCAACCTGAGTTTGTGCTGTAAGCACCTGTTGATAAGTGCCAATCCCCTGGTCCCACAAATTCTTTGTTCTCCGGTAGGTGTCTTCTGCAGCTGATAATTGCACTCTCAAAGGTTCAATTTGTTGACGTATTAGCTGGTCGTCGAGCTTAGCCAACACCTGTCCCTTGCGGACGTATTGCCCCTGCGTCACGTAAAGTGCTTTCACAATTCCTCCCTGGCCGTTTGGCGGTGCCACGTACGAAATATTCTGTGCATCCACTTTGCCCTGAAGCTCGATAAAATGGGAGAAATCAGCAGGCTCTATGGTAGCAATCTGCACCAGCTTTGCCTTTTCGGCTCTTGCTGCGCCGGTATCAAGTTTTGCAATGTCTGCTTCGAGCTTTGCAATAGATTCGGTAAGTTTTTTCTGCTCGTTTTTGAGCTTTTCCAGTTCGACTTTCTTATCGTTAAGTGCTGAATTCTGATCCTTCTTGCCGCTACCGCAGGATGCGGCTAAGAAAGTGATTAGCAGAAGCCAGAAAAAATTTTTTCGCATGTTCTATAGTTTGGTTGTTCTGAAATTTTGTTATGGAAGCTTGCCTAATGCACTCTGAAAACTTATTCGAGCTACAGTAGCATTGTAAAGCGCATTGAAGTAATTCGATTGCGCTGTCTGGTAATCTGTGTCGGCTTGCAGTACTTCGAAGCTGCTTCCAAGTCCTTGTTCAAATTTTAATTTTGTGGTATTGTAAACCCTTTGTGCCAGTTCAAGGTTGCGCTCCTGCATATCGAGGTTAAGTAAAGCATTTCTCAAACTCTCTTTCGTCATCACCTGCTGCAGGTCTATCACTTGCTTCACATTTGTGATGTTGTTTTCTGCCCGCTCTACATTCAGCCTTGCCTGCTGTGTTCTGTAGCGCCGCTGAAAACCGTCGAAGATTGGAAGGTTTACGTTTAGTCCTATATAGGCGCTGCGTATCCATATAGTTGATGGGTCTGTAAAGAATTTCTGGCCAAGGCCATTGATGCTGTAATTGGCTGCGAATGCTACTGTGGGTAAATAACCCAACTTATTTCTCTTAACATCAAGGTCACGCAGTGCTTTGGCCAGTTCAAGTGTTTTGATTTCTGCTCTGTCGTCGTATTTAAAATTGTTTTCGAGCAGGTTTTCTTTCAACGCCTCGGTGGTGAGGACGTCTTTTAAAACTATTGTATCTTTTTGCGACACTCCAAGGGCGAATTTAAGTCCTGCATAGGCTAGCTGCACCGAATTTTCCACTACACTCTTTGTAGTTTTCAGGTTATTCAATTGCACTTGCACGCGGTCTAAATCCAGCCTTTCAGCAAAACCATTCTTATACATGATAGAGTCGTCATGATATAGCTTTTCCAATCTTTTTACACTTTCATTTAAAAAGTGCACTTGTTTTTCGGCTATTAAAATGGCGTAGTAACGCTTGTATGCAGAATCCTTGATCACCTCTTTAGTTTGCTCAATTACTGCTTCGGACAGATCTAAAGCTGCCTGGCGTGCCTGCAACCCAACGAACACATCCGGCTGAAACAACAATTGCTGTAATGTGGCGCCAAGATTCACATTCCAGGGCTGCTGAAAGCTCACCGGCACCAATTGGATTCCCGGAACAGGAGTATTAGATGGCACCAGGCCTTCCTTTACCAATACGTCATAAATGCCTTTCTCCTGAGCGTTTGGAAAAAGAATGGCGGGGAGCTTCATGTAGTATTGAGTCCCCGCATTTCCGGTTACCTGCGGCAATGCCTGCCCGAAAATCTCTTTGTTTTTTGCCTCCTGTATCCTGTAATCGATCTGTGCGTTCCTGACTTCAATTACGTTTTTAAAGGCAATCTCCACGGCTTCCCGAATAGTCAATTCATGTTTCTGCTGTGCCTGAACTCCGTTGTGTAACAACACTAAAGCCAGAGCTATCAGGAGCTTAAACCTTTTCATTCTGTTGTTGTTTTATTCTTTGGTTTTTGTATTTCTGTATCAGCTTCTGCCCTTTTGGAGTGGCCAGTCCATATAAGAAAAGTTCCAGCAACTGCTGTTCTATGTGAACCAGGTGCGTTCTATTGTTAGGATACACTTCGCTGTCGAATGAGAGCATTATACTGTTGATCCGGAACCTTGTACATATATCCACATCAATATCACTGCGGTACAGTTCTTCTTTCATTCCTCGTTCGATATTGCTCCGGATCAAACCATACATGAATCCGTTCTTATATTCCTGAAATTTTTTGAATGTGATTGGGTGATACTTTTCCATATCATAGAGTATGGAAGGATTCATATTAGCAAACATCTCTTTCACCATATCAAAGGCAAGAAACACTTCATGGATAGGGTTTTCAGCCCTTTTTTGGTCGATACTACATTGAGACTGATTGTGCTCCATCACGGACGTAAAAACCGCTTTCACCAGTTCGTCTTTATCAGTATAATACTGATACAAGGTCTTCTTCGACATTCCAAGCTGCGCCGCAATGTCATCCATCGAAACTGAGCGGATGCCATAGCGATTGAATAGTTCGTGCGCTTTCAGTAGAATGCGTTCTTTTGCTTCCATAATCGGCAGCAAAACTATGGAAACTATTTGCGTGACCAAAGTTTCCTGCATTAATTTTGTATGAACTGCAATTTTTTAGGGATGAACGAACAAGTACCTTTGTCCGATGAACGAGCCTATACCACCTGTAGAAACGCCGGAAGGCTTCAGGTTCAGTAAATTTTTCCAGTATTTCCTTCAGGGGCTGCTCGTGTTAGCACCGGTAACAATTACAGTGTATACCATTTACTGGGTTGTGTCCTCAGTTGACAGTCTGATTCCTCTATTTACCGAAAGAGGTGATGATGGTAAATTTTATGTAAGAAACTATGGACTTGGATTTCTGCTCGTGATCGTGAGTATTTGTTTAATTGGGTATTTGAGTTCGTTTTTCATCAAATTGAAGATGTTCAACTTATTTGAAAACCTGATTGCCCGGACGCCTGGCATCCGCTTTATTTATACCACTGTAAAAGATTTCTTCGAAGCCTTTGCCGGAGAAAAAAAGAAGTTCAACAGACCTGTTATTGCTAACATTGACGACAACGATGTTTGGAGAGTGGGTTTCATTACTCAGGAAATAGTGGAAGATTTTGGTTTTGAAGGCTATGTAGCAGTGTACATTCCCGCTTCTTATTCAATCGCCGGTAATGTTTACCTCATTCCAAGAAGCCGGGTAAAGCCGATTACTAACATCAATGCTACTGATGCTATGAAATTTGCGATTAGTGGAGGTGTGACCCATATTGAGGATACTAAAATTAGCTGATGCGCTCCAGGCAAATTAACAATAGCAAAAAATGAGGCGGATCGTTTTCTTAGCCATTTTGTTGTCTCCGGCAAAACAGTGCTTTTGCTGGGGCTTCTATGCACACCAGAAGATAAATTACTATGCTGTTTTCCTTCTGCCTCCGCAGATGATGCAATTCTACAAGCCACATATCCAGTTTTTGAGTGAACATGCAGTTGATCCGGACAAGAGAAGATATGCAGTAGCTGAAGAAGCACCACGGCATTACATTGATATTGATCATTATGGTAGTTATCCGTATGCGGAATTGCCCCGCAAGTGGCAGGATGCAGCTAATAAATTTGGAGAGGACACTTTATCGAAGCATGGCATTCTTCCATGGTGGCTGCAGACTATGCAGCTGCGCCTGATCCAGGCTTTCAAAGAAAAGAACAGTGCAAGAATTCTAAAGCTCTCTGCAGAATTGGGGCATTACCTGGCAGATGCCCATGTGCCTTTACACGCTTCAAGCAATCACAACGGGCAGCTTACCAATCAAAAGGGGATTCATGCTTTTTGGGAAAGTAGAGTACCGGAACTGTTGGCTGAGAAAGAATGGAATTTTTTCGTAGGTAAAGCAGTATACATACCTAATACTGCAGATTATGCATGGAATAGGATTTTGGAGAGTGCAGCTGCAGCTGACAGTGTATTGAGGATTGAAAAAGAGTTAAGTATCAGTTTCCCTGCGGATCAAAAGTTTTCTTTTGAAGAACGTAACGGCCTTGTAGTACGGCAGTATTCTTCTGCATACAGTGTTGCTTACAATAAACTTTTGAAGGGGATGATTGAGCGTCGAATGCGGCAATCCATTTCTGCTATAGCGTGCTTTTGGTACACTGCGTGGGTCAATGCCGGCCAACCAGATCTATCAAACATATCTTCCAAGCCTTTTTCCCTGCAAGACTCTGTAGAGTTTGAACAACTGAATGCGAGATGGAGAGAAGTGAGCACAGGCCAAAATCCTGTAAACAGCTCACATCACCATAACCATGCAGAATAGTTTAATATTTTGCTGCTTGTATAGGTGAGGATCAATTTAACTTTGCACCTCAATAATAACTAATGGCTGCATCTGTAAACGAGGATAAAGTTTTAATGACGTTAAGTCGGATCAAGCACAATTTTAATTCCGGTCCATCGGTTCTTCCCCGTGAAGTTTTTGAAGAAGCAAGCAATGCTGTCATTAACTTCAACGACACCGGACTTTCCATCCTGGAAATAGGTCATCGCACTAAGCTGTTTCAGCCAGTCATGGAAGAGGCGGTGAGCTTGCTGAAAGAACTGATGCAGCTCGATGCGGATCATGAAGTACTATTCCTCCACGGAGGTGCTTCTACACAGTTTTTTCAGGTGCCAATGAATATCTTGAGAAGTGATGCTACTGCTGCTTATACGGACACTGACGTTTGGGGGGCAAAGGCCATTAAGGAAGCAAAGCTGTATGGAAACGTTGATGTTGTCTGCAGTTCGAAAGCTGATAATTACAATCATTTACCGAAAGGCTGGCGAGTAAAACCAGGCTCTGCTTATCTGCATCTTACCACCAACAATACTATCTATGGAACACAATGGCACGATATGGACTTCTTTTACAGTTTTAACGTGCCTCTGGTGGCGGATATGAGTTCGGACATACTTAGCCGCCAACTGGATTTCAACAGGTTTGATGTTATTTATGCAGGAGCCCAGAAGAACATCGGTGCTGCAGGTGTTAATGTGGTGGTGGTAAATAAGAATATTCTTGGCAAGGTAGATCGTACAATTCCATCTATGATGGATTACCTAAAACACATTGAGGCGGGCTCAATGTTAAACACGCCGCCTGTTTTCGCTGTGTACATCTGTATGCTCACACTCAGGTGGCTTAAAAAGCACGGTGGTGTGCCGGCAATTGAAAAAATAAATGATCAAAAAGCCAAACTGTTTTACGAAACTTTAGATCAGTTACCGCTATTTAAGGGGACAGTTGCAATGGAAGATCGCAGCAAAATGAATGCTTGCTTTATCATGACGGATGCCAGTTTGGAAAAAGAGTTTTCCGCACTTTGCGAAAGCGAAGATATGGTTGGTGTCAAAGGCCACAGAACTGTTGGTGGATTCCGGATATCAATGTACAACGCCCTGCCCCTCAAAAGTGTAGTTGCTATCACTGATTTGATGAAAGAGTTTGCACGGCGGAAAGGTTAAGCCGATTAGCTTTTGTACGGAAACTTCCTGGCTATCCAATTGCTGTTAAAATTGAACCAGATCATCTGCTCTTGACGGCAAGTCGGTTCCTCCTCTTCGATATGTTTGCCAGATAACCTTGCTGTCATTCGCGTCATACAAATAACTATTCATGTTGAGGTCCGCAACGTTCATGTGAAGCATTCCATTATTAGCACCTCTGTCTACCATGGTGAGTATTGCTCTTCCGGCAGCTAATCCATATGCCACACCATCGCTAAAGTTTTTTTCACTTTCAAGAGTTGTCATAAGAACAGCATCAACACCAAGGAGTTTTGCAAGATCTTCAGGTTTACGTTAATAAATCTTTTCAGGATCTAAATCATTTTCCTCTAATACAGCATTGATCTTTTGTATGGACTCAAAAGATATCACCTCACCCTTTCTGTTCCTACTGGTATATTTCAACAAGTGAGCTTGCAACGATTCCTGGAAAGCATAACTCAATCTTTCGTTGGTGTCTCTGATGTCGCTTTCCGAAATGTTTTTGGCTTTATGGCCTGTCTGTACAATGTTAAATGGCAGTACGGCAATGGTGTTGTGCCGGTTTGCTTTTTCAGGGAAGTCTGCAGACCAGAAAACGTTTTTATTGGGCTGCACGAAGCAAAAAGAAGTAGCAATGCCATGTGTAGTATTGTTCTCATAAAAAGTTTTGTAGCTCAAGAAACAAAAATTCAAGGAGAGATAATTCAGCTCATAAAAATTATGATTGCATTAGCAGTATGTTTGCACCACAAAAAATCAGCATGGCGCAGATAAAACCTTTCAGAGCCCTACGCCCTCATGTCGAGTATGCAGCACAAGTAGCATCCCGGCCTTATGATGTACTGACTTCTGAAGAAGCAAAAAAAGAAGCTGAAGGAAACCTCTTATCTTTTTTGCACATCACCAAATCGGAAATTGATCTGCCCGCTGAAACAAACGTGTATAGCAATGAGGTGTATGATGTCGCAAAGGCAAATTTGCAAAAGCTGGTAAAAGAGAAAGTTTTATTCCAGGAAGAAAAGCCCTGCTACTATATTTATCGACTGCAATGGAAAGGTCGGGTGCAAACCGGGTTGGTGTGTGTCTCTTCTGTGGAAGACTACTTTAACGATGTTATCAAAAAACATGAATTTACGAGACCCGAAAAAGAACAAGACCGCATCAATCACATGCGCATTACCCGTGGGCAAACAGGCAATGTGTTTCTGGCTTGTAAGGACATCAAAGAGCTAAACGACATCTTCAAGCATTGGACAGAGCACAATATCGCGGATTACAATTTTACAGCTGACGACGGTGTACAACATACGGTATGGGTAGTACATGCTGCAGCTACTATAGACATCATCACACATTTGTTTGCAGAGAAAGTTGCGTTTACTTACATAGCGGACGGGCACCATCGTGCTGCGTCTGCAGCCAAAGTAAGTAAGGAACTGACCGACAGTGCTGATGCACAATATTTCCTTACTACAATCTTCCCCGCTAATCAACTGGCAATTCTCGATTACAATCGTGTGGCAAAAGATCTTAATGGATTATCCGATGAAGAATTTATTATAAGAGTGGGGGAAAGCTTTCGGATTGAGAAATCCAGCGAAGCTGTCACTCCGTCCAAGTTGCACCAGTTTGGTATGTATTTAGGCAATCAGTGGTACAATCTTGAAGCGAAAGAAAACAGCTACAGGAGTGATCCAATCGGTGTTCTGGATGTAACAATACTTCAGGAAAATATTCTCGATCGAATCCTGCACATTCAGGATCCAAGAACCGATAAACGTATTGATTTTGTTGGTGGAATCAGGGGTGTGGCAGAACTGGAGAAAAAGGTGAACAGCGGTGATTGCAAAGTGGCATTCAGTTTGCACCCGGTGACCATTCAACAGCTATTCGATATTGCCGACAGCGGTGGGGTGATGCCTCCAAAGAGCACCTGGTTTGAGCCAAAGCTCCGGGATGGCCTGTTAACGCACCTTATCTGATAACAAATGATTTGTTATTTTGATGCGGTTCAACGCTCAAGCCTTCAATTCTGTTTAAATTGCTTTTATGAAAAAGCCTGCTCTTCTTTTTTTGATTCTTGTGTCTGCTTTCGTGAGCTTATCGGCGCAGGAAGTACTTAGTCCACACGAAACTGCCCGCACGTTTATGCGCTCAGGCGATTTTGATAATGCCATATTGGTGCTGAACAAGGCACTTGACCAGGAGCCAAAAAACAGTGACATCAGAAAGGACCTTGTGTTGTCCTATTATTATAAAAGGAACTATTCAAAAGCGAAAGAAGAACTGGAGCCTTTGCTGGATAACGATGCTGCAGATGTTGTAACCTATCAACTTGCAGGGAACATATACAAAGCGCTGGAAGAGGTAAAAGCAGCAGATAAAATGTACAAAAAAGCACTGAAAAAATTTCCTGCCAGTGGTGCACTATACAGCGAATACGGAGAGTTGCTGTGGGCTGCGAAAAACAATGACGCCATCAACTATTGGGAGAAAGGAATAAAGGCTGATCCTTCTTTCGCCGGCAACTATTACAACGCTGCTCTCTATCACTTTTATACAAAGGATAAGGTTTGGACGCTCGTGTATGGTGAAATATTCATCAACATGGAGAGCCTAACAGAAAGGGCCGCGGCTATGAAGCAACTTTTGTTTACGGCTTACAAAGAAAAGTTGTTTAATGATCTTAACGAGAAATCGGATGATAAAAACAAATCGGAATTTACCAGGGCTTTTCTTCAGAATATGAATAAACAATCAGCACTGGTAACCCGTGGTATCAATACTGAAACACTCACAATGATTCGTAGCCGATTCATATTAGACTGGTTTGCCAGCTACGCCACTAAATTCCCGTTCAAACTTTTCGACTATCAGCGGCAGCTAATGCAGGAAGGTATGTTTGAAGCATACAATCAATGGTTGTTTGGAACTATCGAGAATCTTGCAGCTTACGACAACTGGACAAAGACACATACCGAAGCTTATTCAAGTTTTACCACATTTCAAAAAGGCAGAATCTTCAAGATGCCACCTGGCCAATACTATCAATAGAATTGAAAGGCTGCTTTACAAGCAGCTTTTTTATGGGCTTTAGTCTGATGAACAGCTTGATATTGCTGATAAGGACTATTATTTTTCAGTAGCAATGTTTATCTTAAATTAGTTATCAGCGAATGAATTGGTAAAAGCATCATTATGTCTAAGCCCAGAAGATTATTTGACTGCATAGAGGAACAACTGAAAGATGGCTCAATAGAAGCTGCTCTGGTGGCCAAGGAGAATGGTGCGTGGAGAAAATATAGCACACTCGAAATACAAGGCATTGTAGATAAACTGGCAATGGGATTGTTGGCGTTAGGTATCAGCGGCAACGACATGTCCGTGGAAGGCCGAGACAAAATCGCTTTAATTTCCAAAAACAGGCCTGAGTGGATGTTTCTTGACCTTGCCGTTCAAAAGATTGGTGCCGTATTAGTGCCCATGTATCCCACTGCTCACCTGAACGATTTGCAGTTTGCTTTCAATGATGCACAGGTAAAGCTCGCTTTTGTGAACGACGAGGAACTGTTCACCAAGGTAGAAAATGTGTGGCTGCATACTCCAACGCTAAAAGACGTCTACAGTTTTGAAAAGCTCTCAAACGTAAAACATTGGTCGGACATACTGAGCTTGGGTGGAAAGGAACACGAGGCGCAGCTAGCTGCAGCTTCAGCACGAATAGATACAGAAGATCTCTTTACCGTGATCTACACCTCTGGGACCACAGGCACGCCAAAAGGTGTAATGCTCTCTCACCATAACGTGCTTAGCAACGTGATGAGTGTGCTGCCGCACTTTAATCTCAGTAGAAAGACACGCGTAGTAAGTTTTCTGCCACTGAACCACATATTCGAAAGAATGGTTACTTACTTATACTTGTTCTCTGGTGCCAACATCTATTATGCTGAAAGCCTGGATACTTTGGGTGATAACCTGCGGGAAGTAAAGCCGCACATGTTTAC
>DASQNW010000027.1:0-1731 GCA_035644775.1 Chitinophagaceae bacterium
TCCTTCGGTTTGTAGGATTGTTCATAGGTTATAGAATCAAAGTGGACGTTTGAATTTGATGCGGTTACGGTGTCTACAATCTCCGCGCTCTCTTGTGCAACCAAATGAGCAAGCGAAGAAAGGGACAAGATTAGGAGCAACAGCGTCTTTCTCGATTGCACTTTTATACAGGCTCTGCTCATGAACTAAATGCTGAATTAGCTTTTTGACTGTTTGTTGGAGACCTGTACCGGGTAAAGAATGAAGTACCAGATGATGAACGCTGCGGAGGCCAATAAAATTGCTGAACTGAATACAACAGGCATGTCGTAATAGCGGGTAACAAAACCCTCTATGAATGCTGCTGTGATAAACACGGGCACCAACCCTATTACGATTTTTAAACCGTCTTTCAATCCCACCTGTAAAGACTTCCACCTGTTGATAGTACCAGGAAACAAAATGCTTTTGCCTAACACAACTCCAGCAGCACTGGCAATAATAATGGCACTAACCTCTAAGGTGCCGTGGAGCAAAACAGTAAGAGCTGCTTTGGCACCCAACCCCTTAGAAAAAAACATGTACTCAAACGCTCCCAACCGAATCGCCTCCCGCACTAAAGAGTAGATAGACAAAACGCCAAAGAAAATTCCTTTTGCGAAATACATAAACGACACGACGATGTTATTGATCATAAGTCCCAGCCACATGAGCACAGGGTTTCCCGAACGATACACACCGAACGGGTTACCTTCTTCAATGAACCGCTCGGTCATATTCACGTAACTGTCGCCCAACACTTCACGAACAAAGCTTTCATCGTTTTTGCCTGAAAAAAAACCAACGCAAAAAAATAACGTAAACACTACAAAGGCAAACAACAGCATGCTGTGGTGTTTCCTTACCGCCAGGGGAACAGAGTGCTTCCAGAAGTTGACCAGCCGATTCGATTCTTCTTTCCTGTTTTTGTATATATTTAAATAGATGCGTGATGCCAAAGAGTTGATATACTGCGTAACATGGCTGGTGGGGTAGAAGGTTTTAGCATATCCCAGGTCGTCAATAAGCTTTGTGAACTCACTCGCCATTTCATCGGGATCTGCTATGCTTTCCTGCTGTATTCTTTCCCAGCGGCTCCTGTTCTTTTTTATGAATAATCCCTCTCTCAGTACGAGTTTATTTAATGTTGTAAAATACTATTTTTTAGACAGGAAGAATAGCAATTTAAGGCCATTCCATCTTATCTTGTATTATTCGCTAGACTATGTCGCTCATTAGAGTAAGTACTTCTTTCAACCTGGAAATTGATTTCGAAGCTCCCGCATTTCACAGGCGACTTTTTGCTTGGGCTATCGACCTCACTGTGCTTGTGTTTTACATGCTTATTGCCAACAAACTTCTAAGCTTTTTGCAAGGAACGATGGGACGCTCCGATGATGCTGCTTATAATAACTGGGCTCTGGGCCTTGCAGTATTGCTCCCTTTTTTTCTATACCATCCCGTGTGTGAGATTTCCATGAATGGACGCAGTATTGGAAAACGGCTCATGAATCTGCAGGTAGTAAATGAAAATGGCGGAAAACCTGCAATTAGCCAGTACATTATCAGGTGGCTGATCCGCACGTCTGACTACACTGTATTGATCATTATAGTGTACTCCGGTTATTTAGCCGTCTACCCCACGCAGTTTGTATCAGCAATCGGGGGATCGCTTTTGCTTTTGCTTGCTGACATTATTCTTGTAAACTCAAA
>DASQNW010000028.1:0-3344 GCA_035644775.1 Chitinophagaceae bacterium
GTGGCTTTTTTGTCCCTGAGCACTGTCTCATACTGCTTGTATGCTGTGGAATTTTTTGCTACCGGAAAAATGCTCCAAAAATTCTTACCGATGATCTGCTCTTTTTTGATACCTGTAAGCTTTTCTGCTTTTACATTGAAGTAAGTAACGATCCAATGCTTATTCATGGCAAAGAAGCCATCGCTAATGCTTTCCAGGATTTCAGACAGCTGCCTTCCATAGATTTCCGCCTCAATTCTTGTTTCCTGGAGTT
Source organism: Chitinophagaceae bacterium (assembly GCA_035644775.1). Classification (GTDB taxonomy): domain Bacteria; phylum Bacteroidota; class Bacteroidia; order Chitinophagales; family Chitinophagaceae; genus Flavisolibacter. The sequence goes on from DASQNW010000028.1 coordinate 254, forward strand.
CTTCTTCAACAGCTCTTTTTTCAGTAGCATTTCTTGCTACACAATACATGATCTTCTCTTCTTCGTCCCAACGCGCTGACCAAACTATAGGAGTTATGGAGCCATCTTTACACCGGTACCGGTTTTCAAAATTTGTCATGTCAACACCGCTCATGATATCCGAAGCGGCATTCTTCGTTAGCTCAACGTCTTCATCTATAACTAAATCGAGGTACCTGGTTCCTGTGAGTTCTTCGGGATCATAACCCCAGACTTTTTTTGATGCAGCGCTTACGGTAATGAAATGCCCGTTTTCATCTATAGAACAAATCACATCTAAGGAGGAGTTCAAAAGCTTTTGATAGTCATCTCCCGGTCTGATAACTGAATTAAAGGAAGATGGCGTGCAGCCTGTTACCGCTGCTTTATGGTTGATCATCTAATATAGATTTATACAGAAAGGTAATTTTTCCAGTGCTTTTCACTAAGTAGGTATGCATGAATATTGAAGGTGTAGGTACTTTTCCTTAAAGCCCGATGTATATTAAACATTGGTATGCACGCTGAAAGCAAGAATCTTTTGTTGTGCCTATAGCTTTTAATGTTTCAGTGAACCTCGTAAGGGATGCTGATTGTAAAGCTCATTTGTATTATTTCAAATATGCAGATACATTTACAATTCATGGACATCGTATTACTTATCGGCAGCATTCTACTCATTATTTCTGTTCTGATTACTTTAATACACAATGATTACTGGCTCTTCAAGGTGCTTGAATACCCACGATTGCAGAAACTGTTCTTAATTCTTCTTGTCCTTATTGGGTGGTTCTTTTATTGGCCTTTATCATTTCATCAGCAGATAGTTTTCGGCGGTCTGTGTGCAGCTTCTATTTACCTCCTGTACAAGATATCTCCATACACGATACTCACGTCAAAGGAAATGCTTAGAGCAAAAGAACACAACCCGGAGAACAGCCTCAAAATTTTTGCTGCCAATGTTTACCAACCGAATGACCAGTATGGCAAGCTGCTGCAGCAGATCAATGAAACAGATCCTGATCTGGTTTTTTTACTTGAAACAGACGAAAAATGGGCTCGTGGTGTGCATGTGTTAGAACAGAAATATCCGTACACACTAAAAAAAGCTTTAGACAACACCTATGGCTTGCTGTTTTTTAGTCGCCTGCCGATTGAAAGCGGTAAAGTAGTTTACCTGGTAAAAAACGATATTCCGTCTATAGATGCAATCATTAGTTTGCCATCAGGGCAGAAGGTGCAGCTATGGGGACTACATCCGGAACCACCAGTGCCTGGTGAAAGCTTATACGCAACAGCAAAAGATAAAGAGCTCATGAAAGTTGCACTTAAGGCCCGCAGTTGCAAATTACCACATATTGTCTTTGGAGATCTTAACGATGTAGCCTGGAGCCACACCACAGAGTTATTTAGAAAGACCAGCGAATTGCTGGATCCCCGAAGGGGCCGCGGATTTTACAGCACGTTTTCAGCACGTTCGTGGTTTATTCGTTTTCCTCTTGATTACATCTTTTGCTCTAAGGAATTTTTTTTGGTGGAAATGAAACGATTACCCAAAAACGGTTCAGATCACTTCTCCACCTTCGTGCACCTGCTATACAAGAAGAACACAGAAGGCCAAACAGAGCCGCATGCATCAAAGAGCGAGTTGAAAGATGCCAAACGCATTGCTCAAAAACCCATTAAGAATGAAAGCTAACGAGGCGGCTTTTTGACACGGCTACTTGCTATTATCAGGCACCAGCTTTACAAGCAAACCAGGACCTTCTGTAATCGCATAAATATATCCATCCGGACTTTGTGCCACGCTTCTTACACGACCAATGTCCTGCAACAGCTTTTCTTCAGTTACATACTTTGCTCCGTCCATTTGTATTCTTGCGATGTGTCGGTGTGCCAACGCGCCAATCAAAAGATTTCCTTGCCATGCCGGATATCGGTTACTTGTCACCAGCATCATTCCGCAGGGACCAATGGATGGCACCCAGTAGCGCACGGGGTTTTCTATGCCTTCCATTTCTTTGTGAGGTGTTAGTACTGTTCCGTTGTAATTGATTCCGTACGATGTTTTCGGCCAACCGTAGTTCTTTCCTTTTTCAATCAGGTTTAGCTCATCACCGCCTTTGGGACCGTGTTCTACAGCCCATATCCTGTCTGAGCTGGCGTCGTAAGCCATTCCTTGTGGGTTTCGGTGCCCATAGCTCCATATAGATGCACTTGCACCTTTTTTACCTGCAAAGGGATTGTCCTTCGGAGCACGGCCGTCGTCAAAGGTTCTATGTATTTTTCCGTGGTCATTATCCAGTTCCTGCACCTTTGGCTGAGTACCCCTCTCACCCACGCTAAAAAACATCATGTTGTTTTTATCAAAAACGATTCTGCTACCAAAGTGATAATCCGCTTTTATATATGGCTTGGCAAGAAAAACATCTTGTTTGTCAACAAGCTCATTCCCCTTGAGGCGAAAGCGCATGATTGCTGTAGTAGCTCCACCCGTTACAGGCTTGCTGTAAGCAATATAGATCCACTTGTTTTTTGCGTATTCGGGGTGAAGGGTAATGTCAAGCAGTCCTCCCTGTCCTACATCAAACACTTTGGGCACACCTTTTAACTTTTGTCCTGTGTAACGATCGTTTTTAAAGACAAGAATTTCACCTGCCCGTTCAGTTACAAGCAGCCGACCGTCAGGAAGCCACGCTAAACCCCAGGGGTTACTGAAGTCTTCATACAGCTTTTGCACTGTAAAGCCATGAGTTGAATCGTTGAAGGAGCTTTTCTGGTTGAAATATCCCGCGTTGCCATCAGATGACTTGCAGGAGAGGAAGCTAAGTACAAACAGAACAACTATTGTGTAGAAAGAGGGTTTTTTCATAATACCTGATTGAAAAATAAGAAAGGTTGAAATTATCGATTAATGGGAATCTGTTGAAACAAAAGATTCTGAAAGTTGACAGTTTTAGATAGGCAAATTGATTATGCTAAAGGGAATCATCAAACCGGTTTTCCTTGTTTAATAACAAGGTCGCATGTGCCTTCTCTCGTTCTACATTTGCAATCTAACCTTTTAAAGGCC